>NZ_JAPX01000047.1:0-77412 GCF_000524355.1 Veillonella sp. ICM51a | reverse complement strand
CTTTAGAGGGCCACCACTAGAGAAAGACCCTTATAGGGTCAGAGCAAACCACCCGTTCTACGGGTGGTTATGATTTAATAGTATACAATTTAATTATTAGATGCTATATCTCATCTATGATTTTTGAGGGTTTTTACTTGTGAAAGCAAGTTAGATTTGATATAGTAAAAATAGTGCATTACATGTTTGTGTAATGAAACTTTACTGTTCAGGAGGATCTCAAATGAAATTAACTAAAAAATTGACAACATTGGCTATTGTTGGTGCTATCTCCGCTACCACTGCTGTAGCAAGCGCTGCTAACATTGGTTTGGTGCAAATGAGCCAAGTTGTAAATAGCTATCCTGGTTACGGTGCACTCGATATGAAAATGCAACAAGTAGATGCACAATATCGTCCACAAATTGAAAAGAAAATGCAAGAAATTGACAAAATTAAAGATCAAGCTCAAGCAGAAGCAGAATTCAATAAATCCGTAGCTCCATTGTTACAAAAAGAAAATGACGAAGTGAATAAAATTGCACAACCTATGATGCAAAACATTCACAACGCTATCGAATCCGTTCGCGTTGAAAAGAAAATGGACGTTGTATTAGACGACCCATACACAATCCGCGCAGCTGATGCAAATAGTAACGTTGAAAATATTACAGATGAAGTAATTAAACGTCTAAAAAAATAATATCTATCCTTTGAGGTAGAATCCAACAGCCCCCTCTCGAAAAGCCGACACGCTACTGCGCTTACGCGGAGCCCGAAGTCGTTTTTCGAGAGGGGGCTGTTTTCCTCTATCCAAGATAGATATTAATTTTTTCAGACAGTAGGGGGAAGGGCCAAAGTCGTTTTCAGAGGGGTATCCCTTTTTTCGCTAATCTCTTTGGATAAAATATTATTTTTTTAGACTGTAGGGGGAAAGGAGCAAATCGATTTTCGAGAGGGGCTGTTTTCCTCTATCGAAGATAGATATTAATTTTTCAGACAGTAGGGGGAAGGGCCAAAGTCGTTTTCAGAGGGGTATCCCTTTTTTCGTTAATCTCTTTGGATAAAATATTATTTTTTTAGACTGTAGAGAAGAAGGAGATAAGGAGGGTTTAATTATGTCTTTTATGCAGGTTTGTTGGAGTTTGATGCGGTATCCGCGGTCTAAGGGGATTCCGTATATTTTGGAGAATGGTACGTTTGATCAAGCGCTAGTTTTTATGTTGCGTTTGTTTGGCATTATGCTTGGTTTGTCGGTGGTGGAAAATGGTATCATATTTCTTATCACGCCTGCGACCATGCTAGATACGATTGTATCGATTTTAGGCTTTGTTTTTGCCTGGATTTTCCTAAAAGGGCTTTGGTTGATATTGGCCCATTTTTATGTGAAAGCCACTAGTAATCGTGATCTTATGTTTAAGGATACGTTCATGGCCGTTTCGTATGCGATGGCCTTTGATTTACCTATAACTGTATTGTCCTTACTCGGTGCGGTACTCGTTATTATATTGAGCCTTGCTGGAGCCGGTATGATTGCGTTTGGTGTTCAATTTATTTTAGGCCTCATTACGTTTGTATTGGCCCTATATTATATACTTTGTTCACTTGGATTATACCGTCAAATGTTAAAGACCACATCAATGCATATTATTATCATTGCTATTGTATATACTGTACTTTTAATAAGTGCATCTATGATGTTACGAGTATAGGTGAAAGTTATTTCATAAATATTAAACAATACAATACAATACGTGAAAGCAAAAAAACGAGCTTAGAATGAATCCAGGCTCGTTTTATTTTATGTGCTAAATGGGCAGATAAAGAATTTAGTATTTTATTTAGTTAATCGATAGCTCATGTCGAGGAGCATTTTTATTCTTTCAGTAGGCACAGAGCCATCCAAAGAAACGGTTAGCCAATTGGCCTTATTCATATGATAGGCTGCGTATATGCCTGGTTCCTTACGAAAGGCACCAATCATGGTGGGCTCGCATTTGATGTTTAACACATCGATAGGCCGAATGTTTGACCATCCTAATTTATCGGTAGTAATATTCATGACTAGGGCGAACCATTTATGATTACTTTGATGGCGGTACACCTTGTAATGCGGGAACCGCGTCCAAGGCGTATTGGTGGTAGTATCCTCAAATTGATTGTGAATATAGGTTTCTAAATCTTCGCGTATCATGTAAATCCTTCTTTCTCTCTTATATAATTAGTATATTCTCTTATGAAAGCAACTGCAAGTGATAATACTATATTCTATAGAAATACAGTTATAAAATTAAGATATTAGGACTAAGAATGTAAAAAACACCTATATATGGTAATAGTTACTGTTTTATGTAACTTACCACTTATAGGTGTTTTTTATATATAGACACTAAGGAGAGGAGGAGGTCATATCTATATAATCTTATTCAGGTTTATGAACGAGGTTTACGATGAATTCACTATCTTCAACAAGCGTTGCTTGAATGTAGTTATCGCCATTAAATTCGAGAACTTCACCCGGTACGAGTACATGTTCTTCTGTTTCGTTAAGGAATACTTGAACTGTACCCTTAACAACAGTAAAGATAACATTGGCTTCAGGATGATTATGTTTTTCTACCTTTTCACCTGCTTTGCCACCTTTTTTTACGATTACGTAGTTAGGGCCTTGGAATAATAAACCTAGATCTTTTTTTACTGTGCCTGCCATGATGCTGCACCTCCTATATTTGAAAGTATATGAGTAATGATTTATCTTATGGTTCTATTATAACTGATATTTTTTATCAATTCTGTGTCTGTAGCTACACTTTTATAAGGAATTTTAAATTAGAACAGGCCTGTACTATTTTTAAGACACATATACTAGGTCCTTAGAAATAGAACACGCCTGTTCTATTTTTTAGACACATAGACTAGATCCCCGGAATTAGAACACACCTGTTCTAATTCATAGGATACACTATATATGTCCAAAAGTATTTGTATTAACAATAATTTTTGTGAATACAAATTTTAGATATGAACAAAAACGAGTGTAAAAGCGAACGAAAAAATTTACGTTCGTTTTTACGCTCGTTTTATGATATATTATATAAAAAGGTGGGTGATAATATGCGAGAAACGAAATCTTTAGAGTTTAAAGAATCAATAACCAATACATTTCTAAAAACGGTAAGTGCTTATGCTAATTATGGAACAGGAAAGATTCAATTTGGAATAAAGGATGATGGAGCGATTATTGGTATAGAAAATCCTAGAGAGGCATGTTTAGCCATTGAAAATAAGATTAATGATACTATTAATCCAATTCCTAATTTTAGATTGGAGATTGATGATAGTACGAATGTTATAACCTTAACAGTAGAAAAAGGAAAAGATACTCCATACTTTTATAATGGAAAATCATATAGACGTAGTGATAGTGCATCCATACCTGTAGATACGATTGAATTGAAGCGATTGGTTATGGAAGGAGAGAACCTTTCCTATGATAGCTTAGTTTCTAAACGTCAGGACTTACAATTTACTGTATTAGAAGAGGCTTGTAAATCTATAATGGGGATTTCTGCTCTAACACGGGATTTACTAATTACGTTAGAATTATATCGTATGAATGAAGGCTATACTATTGCAGGTGAGTTACTAGCTGATGAAAATTCTTTTCATGGTGTAGATATGGCTCGTTTTGGAGAATCTATTAATGTTTTTTTGGAAAGAAATACAATTGAACATACATCGTTATTGAACTATTATAACGAAGCATTAACTATGTATCGTCGTTATTATCAATATAGTGAAATCGAGGGCTCCTTTCGCAAACGATATGAGCGTATACCTGAGACTGCTTTCAGAGAAGCTATTGCTAATGCATTGGTCCATCGTGCTTGGGATATACCAGCTCACACAAAAATTTCTATGTTTGATGATCATATTGAAATTGTATCGCCAGGAGGCTTACCAAAGGGGCTAGGAAAAGATCAATATTTAGAGGGGCAAATTTCTATTCTTAGAAATCCTATTATTGGGAATGTTTTTTTCCGACTTGAAATTATTGAGCGATATGGTACTGGTATACAACGTATTCAGGAGGCTTATAAAAATAGTGTTAAAAAGCCTCAATTTGATATTTCCGATAACTCAATAAAAATTATTTTGCCAGTTATTGAAAAAAATATAGATAAACTAACCATTGATGAGAAGAAAATATATAATATTCTACAATTTAAGGCATTATCTTCTGGGAAATTAGTAGAGAATACTGGATTTGGTAAAACAAAGGTATTACAAATTGTTAATAAATTAGTGAAATCTGGTTTTTTAAGGAAACAAGGATCTGGGCGCAGTACCACATATACAGTTGAGTAAGTATAAATTATAAATCATGACAAAAAACGCGAGCGTAAAATTTTACGTTCGCGTTTTCGTTCGTTTTTCGTCCGTTTTAGCGAACGAAATGGTATTTATTTTTTAGCGATTGTATATAATCGTGTGCCATTGTCTTCGGTGGTGATAAGCTCAAATTCAGGATCGATAGCTTTCACAAAGGCCTCGAACCATGTTTGGTATGCGAGCATCATGAATTTAGGATCTACGCCTGCAGTGCGCCAGTAGCCAGCTTGTAAGCGGTGGTCGCCGACCCATGTGAAACGGTCAGCGCTATCCTCAACGATTTGGTCGCCGCCGTCGCAAGGCATGCCGTTTACATAGAAGTTTTGAAGGGCATTGTAGATGGCTGGCGCCGTATGTTCTTCGAGGCTATCTTGGGCCACAACGCCGCATGCTTGACCTTGTACAGCGAAGGCATCGAGAATAGCGGTTACTACGTGAATAGCATTTTCATCAGCATTTGTATCGAGCATGTCTTTGATGAAAGCCGCTTCGCGGACGGATGCTATGTTGATTTGGTTGGAGAGCCAACCGTGAATGTTGTTGTGGTCGATAATGTTTTCCAATGGAATGCTAGGGTTAATTGGTTCGCCGTATGTATCTACGGAGATGGAATGTAATTCCTCAGCAAGGTCATCTACGACCTTTGTCGTTTTTTCAAGAATTAAGTTTTCACGCTCTACGAGCAATTGGATTTTGCGGTATAACCAGTAGTGAATGTGACCTAAAAATGCGGACATGTGAAACTCCTTTATATTAATTATGCACCTTTGCGGGCAGTTTCTAGTTTGTTAAGTAAATCATACACATTGACGCCGTGGATTTCAGCGGCTTGCCATAGTGGTTCCATCGTAGAGGATGGGCAACCGAGGCAACCCATGCCGATGCTTTGTAGTACAGGTACTGTATTTGGATAGATGTCCACGATATCGCGGATGATTGTATCCGGTGTAATTGGTTGACCTGGTTCAAGGCGTGGCGTCTCAACCTCTGGATCATTGCCGTGACCTGGCAAGTTAACAATAGGTTCTGCTGCTTTCGCTTCTGTAGGAGCCCCTTCAAGGTCGCCTAGTACAGCTTCTTTGAAAGCATCTAAGCCGATGCGGTCGATGAATTCACCCATTCGTTCGATTTGTGCATTTGCTTTGTAATATTCGATGATGCGGTCCACAAGTGCAAGGGCTTCTTTTTCTGTTGTTACCTCTGCAATGAGGTCGCCAATGCGTGGATGCGCACCGCCACTGCCGCCAGCGTAGATGCTCCAGCCTTCAACCGTACCGATTACGCCAACGTCCTTCATGCGGCTTTCAGTACAAGAATTAATGCAGCCGGACACGCCGATCTTCATCTTGCTAGGCATTTCTTGGGACAAATATTTGCGTTCCAATTGCATGCCAAGATGCACGCTATCTTGTTTAGCCCGTTTACAAAACGTTGTGCCTGGGCAAATCTTGACGCTGCGCACGCGGTTGGACACCATGTACGCCGGCTCCATGCCGAGCATGTCCCACGCTGCGTCTACGTCCTCAGCTTTCAAATTCGTAATCATAATGCGTTGGCTGCCGGTTAGTTTAAGAACAGCGCCAAATTTGTTCGCCACATCAATGTATTTTTGCAATTGATCTGGTTGAATAAAACCCGCTGGAATGCGCGGTGTAATAGCATAACGGCGTTGGCCGTTTTTAATTCGTTGTAAATTTCCTGCAATTTGAGCCATTGTAATCCCCTCTAAATTGTAATGAACTACTTATATTCTATCATATATTTTCACTGTGAAAGTCTCTATTAGCACATGCTAGAGATGATGCGTTTCGACGATGATGTACGTCCAAACGATACATGTTCTAGAGAGCTAGTAAGAGATCGTTATGAAATGATTGTTATCATCATTTCAAATTACATATACTAGTATAATTCATTTTACAATAAAATAATGTGTCCCAAGCTACAAAAAAGCAAAAATTTTTGACCCTGTTTCACGTGAAACTAAATACAAAAGTACGGCCCTAAACCTTGATTTGGGGTCGTTTTTTCATGGGGAAAAATATTATTCCTCTTTTTGAAACGAATTTGCTTGTCACGAGCCTCTTTTTGGAATGTATATAGGTGAAAGGAGGTGATCAGATGGCTGAACTAAAACGCACAAAGTTAGTGTTACGTTTTAATATCGGTACGGAAGAAAAACCGAAGTACAAAGACGTCACTTTCACACGCGTCGCTGAAGAAGCTACTGATGATGCGGTCAAAATCGTCGGTACCGCATTGGCTGGTCTCTATGAGAACACCATTGCTGACGTAATACGCGTCAACGAAGTATCCCTTGGTCATTAATGTGCTTTCACTCATAATAGTTAGCACATAATGGCTGCGTGAAGGTTCGTAGTAATCCAAACCCTGTGGACCTATCGCGATCATTCCCATCCTTATGTATATGAATTAGAAAGGAGTGCCCAACATGGCTGATAAACGTGTGGTATATCTTAAATTTGCTACAGTCGATGGTAAAAGCGCATCGATCACAATTAGTGGACCTCGCACTGGCCTTACTTTGGAACAAGCTAAAACGGCAGCTAATGCGCTAGTAGCGAACAAGGTAATCTTAGGCTCTGGCGACGCTCCATTGGCAAGCTTTACCTCTGCCAGTGAAGTATCTACGCAAAGTAAAGATTTGCAATAAAACAACATATCGCTAATGCATAGATGACTCTATCCCGTCTGTGCCTAGCATAACTATCGCTGTTATGCGATGAATATCTTATCCCTGGTCATATGATAGCCTCGGAACCTGTCATATGACGCCTCCTAGCGGGCCGCTCTTCGGAGTGGCCCGTTTTGTTGTATAATGAACCTAGAATTATCTTGATATAGGAGGAACGATGAAGGTTCTATACGATACAATTTTGAAAGCAACTTATACAGGCCGTCCCAATCGTTTTGTGGTGACCTTGGATCTTAATGGTGAAAGCGTACTTGCTCATTTGCCAAATCCAGGTCGTATGTGGGAACTGTTATTTACCGGTGTCACGATGTATATCGTGCCTCATGATAAGCCAGATGCGAAGACGAAGTACCGCGTTGTAGGTATTGAGCGTGATGGCGTTGTTATCATGCTCGATACGAACTACAGCAATGATGTAGCTCAGCATTTGATTGAAAACAAACTCATTCCTGGTTGGGAACAATGGCGTATTGTACGTCGCGAATATACGGTAAAACTACATGGGGCGACATCACGCTTTGATTTACTCCTCACTAACGACGATGGTGAAGAATTCCTGTTAGAGGTTAAATCCTGTACCTTGTTCTCCAAGACCGGTGCCATGTTCCCCGATGCTATTACAGAACGGGGACGCAAGCATTTATTGCACTTACGGGAACTACAAAATGAAGGCTACCATACGGGCGTATTATTCCTTGTACAATGGGACCAAGCTCAATGGTTCTTGCCAGACTACCATACGGATTTAGAATTTGCCACGACCTTTAAAGAAGTGGCCCCATTCCTCGACTGGAAAGCCGTTGCTGTGGCGTGGGATGAGACTTTCACAATGCCTACCGTGACACGTGCTTGTACCTATCCGAGCTATGTTCTCGACAGCGAAGCGCACGACAGCGGCGTATACATCATGGTGATGCACCTTGACCATGAGCTAGATCTTGAAATCGGATCTAAGGGCATGATGCATTTTAATGCAGGTTATTACATGTATGTCGGCTCCGCCAAGGCGAACCTTACGAAACGCATTGTGCGCCATAAGAGAAAACGCAAGAAAATGCATTGGCACCTCGATTACTTCCGCGGCCATTGCGAAATGATTGCCGGCGTGCCTATTCGTACGAGCGGACTACCCCTTGAAAGCTGGAGCCTTACTCACGAACCATACCCATCCATGCCGAGCATGCCAGACCCTGATGATGTAGACGTGAGCGTCGAATGTGCTTTAGCTGATGCGGTGCGTGCCATTGCCGAGTGGGACGTGCCAAAATTTGGCTGCTCCGACTGTGATTGTACGAGCCATTTGTTTGGTATGACTGAAAATCCAATACATAATAAGGCCTTTATGGACGTGATAGAAGAATTTAGAATGAATCAACTGGATTCCATAATTGTTGAGAATTAATAAAGTAGCATATTTGAGATGTGTTAGTAGTTATTTCCAAAATGGAAATAACTACTGATGATATGCTGATAAAAGGACGTGTAAATCAATTTGATTTGCACGTCTTTTATATGTATTGAGATTTTATGCTGAAGGTAAATTAGAAAGGTTTTGAACTTGTTCCAAAATGGAACAGGTTTAAATAGAAAGTTTAAGGATTGCAATCCCTGAATATGTTATAATTGAATAGTACAGGGATTATAATCCTTAAACTTTTTAAAATAGAGTTGAATTAGGATTACTATCCTAAAATATATACATTGATTGTGTTTTAACAGTGATATAGTGTTAGGAAAAGGAGGTTATGATGTCTTTAATTCAACGTGAGCAATACTTAGATTTTTTGAGGCGTCATAAAGATCAAGATGTAATAAAAGTCGTTTCTGGTGTGCGTCGGTGCGGTAAATCTACATTATTTGAATTATTTAAACAAGAATTATTAGACAGTGGTGTTAAGCCAAATCAAATTATCTCTATTAATTTTGAAGATTTAGAGTTTGAACCGCTACAGGAGTATCATGCCCTCCATGAGTATATAGTAGAACGATTGATTCCAGAGACTCCCATGTATGTATTTTTAGATGAAGTACAGCATGTACCACAATTTGAAAAGGTCGTAGGGAGTTTATTTATCAAACCCAATGTGGATATTTATATTACTGGTTCAAATGCGTATTTTATGTCTTCTGATATTGCTACATTATTAACTGGCAGATATGTACAAGTTGAGATGCTACCGCTTTCTTTTAAAGAATTTCATAGTGCATATAGTCGGCAAAATTTATCAGATATGGAAATATATAATTTATATATTGAACATAGTTCATTTCCAAGATTAGTGCGTGTTGAGGATGATGAAAGCATTGATGAATATTTGGAAAGCATTCTTAATACAGTTGTTTTGAAAGATATTGTAACGAGATTAAAAATTACAGATGTTCCTTTATTACTGGATATTATTAGATATTTATTGGCTAATATAGGGAGTCTGATTAATCCTACGAAAATTGCGAATACGCTCACTAGTTATGGCCGTAAAACGGATAATAAAACGGTTGAGAAATATTTACAAGGCCTTAAAGATGGTCTTTTAATCTATGAAGTTGACCGGTTTGATGTAAAGGGGAAGGCGTTATTACAGCGAAATGCCAAATATTATGTTGTAGATAGTGCATTCCGTAAGTTTTTATTAAGTCGTACAGACTCGGACCGAGGTCATATATTAGAAAATATTGTATATTTGGAATTAGTTAGACGTGGCTATCGTGTATATGTGGGGCATCTACAAAATGGTGAAATAGATTTTGTTGCTAAAAAACCACATCGGTTAGAATATTATCAAGTTAGCTATACAGTGATGGAAGATACTACATTACAACGTGAATTATCATCGTTAGAGCAACTTGATGATAACTACCCTAAATATTTACTTACAATGGATGTATTACATAAAACAGATAACCATAATGGTATAGAGCAAAAGAATGTTCTGGATTGGCTATTAGAATAGGCGGGGCAGCTTTCACAAAAATCCTGATAACAATAGCGCTAAACCCATAAAAATGCTATAATAATATGATGAATTGTAATCAGTGTTAGTAAAATGAGGTGAGATTGTGGCAGACCAACAATGGTCCCATGGGAATATTCATCCCGTTCAGATTGATAAAGAAATGAAGAACGCCTATATCGATTATGCGATGTCCGTAATCGTAATGCGTGCTCTTCCTGATGTGCGCGATGGCTTGAAACCAGTACATCGTCGTATTTTGTACGCGATGCACGAAACAGGCATGACGCCAAATAAACCGTACAAGAAATCCGCTCGTATCGTCGGTGACGTACTCGGTAAATATCATCCACATGGTGATAGCTCCGTTTACGACGCAACGGTTCGTTTAGCACAAGATTTCAATACGCGCTACCTCTTGGTAGACGGCCACGGTAACTTTGGTTCCATCGACGGCGATAGTGCCGCTGCGATGCGTTATACCGAAGTGCGTATGGCAAAAATTACGCAAGAAATGCTCGCTGATATCGACAAGGAAACTGTTGATTTCATGCCGAACTATGATGAAAGCTTGCAAGAACCGACCGTATTGCCAGCGAAGATCCCAAATCTTCTCATCAATGGTTCCAGCGGTATCGCCGTAGGGATGGCGACCAATATTCCGCCGCATAACCTTAATGAGGTTTGTAATGGCCTTGAAATGCTCATCGATAATCCAGACGTAACTGTGGACGAATTGATGACGCAAATTAAAGGGCCAGACTTCCCAACTGGAGCGCTCATTTTGGGCCGGGAAGGCATTAAAAAAGCGTACTCTACAGGTCGTGGCAGCGTAAAAATGCGCGCTCGTGCAACCATTGAAGAAATGGCGAAGGGCAAGCATAAAATCGTAGTGACTGAGATTCCGTACCAAGTTAACAAGGCTCGCGTTATCGAAACGATTGCGAACTTGAGCCGCGATAAGGTCATCGATGGTATCACAGCACTTCGCGACGAATCTGACCGTCAAGGTTTGCGCATTGTTATCGAATTGCGCGCTGACGTGCAACCAGATATCGTTCTTAACAAATTATATAAACACACTCAACTTCAAGAATCTTTCGGCGTGATTATGCTGGCCCTCGTGGACGGTCATCCTCGC
Source organism: Veillonella sp. ICM51a (assembly GCF_000524355.1). Lineage (NCBI taxonomy): Bacteria > Bacillati > Bacillota > Negativicutes > Veillonellales > Veillonellaceae > Veillonella > Veillonella sp. ICM51a. The sequence continues at coordinate 66,233 of NZ_JAPX01000047.1, read as the reverse complement.
GTATTGAATTTGAAAGAAGTATTGGGTTACTACTTAGATCATCGTCTCGATGTTATCGTACGCCGTACTCAATTCGAGCTTAACAAAGCCGAAGCGCGTGCTCACATCTTGGAAGGTTTGTTGATTGCCCTCGACCACATCGATGAAGTTATCGCTACAATTCGCAGTTCTCAAACTGACGAAATCGCACGTAACGCATTGATGCAAAAATTCGGGCTTTCAGAAAAACAAGCAGTAGCCATCCTCGACATGCGTTTACGCCGTTTAACAGGCTTGGAACGCGAAAAAATCGAAGAAGAATACAAGGAATTGTTGGCATTGATTGAAGATTTGAAAGCTATCTTGGCTAGCGAAGCGCGTCAACGTCAAATCATCAAAGACGAACTGGAAGATATGAAGAAGAAATACGGCGATCCTCGTCGCAGTGAAATCACAATCGATACGTCCGACCTTGATGTAGAAGACCTCATCGCTGACGAAGAAATGGTAATTACCTTGACGAAACAAGGTTATATCAAACGCATGAATGCCAACGTATATCGCAACCAACATAAAGGTGGCGCTGGTGTTATCGGCATGAAGACGAAGGAAGACGACTACGTAACGCAAATTATGCATGTTCGCACGCATAATACATTGTTGTTCTTTACGTCCACTGGCCGTACATACCGCCTCAAAGCGTACGAAGTGCCAGAAGCAGGTTCCCGTAACTCTCGTGGTACCGCTATGGTCAACGTATTGCCACTCGCTGTGGGCGAATCCGTTACGACTATGATCGACCTTGAACGCATCCATGAAAATGTAAACTTATTCATGGTTACTGAGTTCGGTGTTGTAAAACGTACGGCTATCGAAGAATACCGCAACATCCGTCGTTCTGGCCTCAATGCGATTAACCTTGACGATGGGGACCGCTTGATTTGCGTAATCGTAACCACAGGCAACCAAGATATCCTAATCGGTACGAAACTTGGCATGGCCATCCGTTGCAACGAAGAGGACGTTCGTCTCATGAAACGTGCGGCTCATGGCGTTCGTGGCATCAAGTTGAAAACTGGCGACGTTGTTGTTGGCGCTGGTGTTCTTGAGTCTGATGAAAGCGAAGCACAAGTGTTCACTATCTCCGAAGAGGGGTATGGTAAACGCAACGAAGCGGATGCGTACAATGTACAAAAACGCGGCGGCATCGGTACAAAGAACTTCCGCATTAACGATAAAACTGGCGATGTAGTAGCCGTTGAAGTCGTTCACAATGATGACGAAGTGATGCTCATTTCCGAACAAGGTAAAATTATTCGCTTTAACATGAATGACATTGCCGTTAAAAAAGGCAAAGCCATTTCTGGTGTGAAAACACAAAACCTCGACGAAGGTGATAAGGTAGCAAGCATTGCTGTAATTCCTGCGTCTGAAATCGAAAGCGAAGACTAATATCGTATATGTCATATAGATTTGTTTGTATTCTATATGCAAAGTAACGAAAATATACTATATCTAACATAGATATGCACAATTGGCGATCACCTAAGTGGTCGCCACTCGTGTTATACAGGACGAGCAGTTGCTTTATCTATTAGGCCCTGACGTTGTGTAGAGACCAAACCACAATCATGCCCATATATAGTTGAATGAATAAAGGATTGAATAGGAGAGAATGATGAAAAAATGGTTAGCTGCTATTATGGCAGCAGGATGTATATTTTTCGGTGGCTTTGGCGTAGCTAATGCCGCTGATTGGTACTACGTTGATGCGGACACAGACGATTCCGCGTGGTTTATCGATAACTCATCTGTGTTTAAAACAGATTCTATGGCGCGTATCTTGGTGAAAGCCAACAATGTAGAAGGTTATACCTATATCTACACCGTTGAAATCAACCGCCCAGATAGCACATGGACAGAAGTGAACGCAACCGTGTATAGCCAATCTGGTGTACCGTTGTTGAGTAGCAATGAAAAACAAAAACCTGTGAAAATTGAAAAAGATACAATAGGATCAGAAGTAATGCAGGCCCTTTGGGGAAAATAAAATTTAATTGAATTTGTATGCTTATGTTTCTGAATATTAGCATTCGTATATAGTGTGATAGGAATGGCAGGGATCGAAAACCTCCACCGGCCGGGTCTGACTCCGGCCTACGGCCTTCGCAGGGCCAAAGTCGGTTTTCGATTCCCTACCATTCCTTTTCTATATTATGAATACAAAATCAGAAACATAAGCATTTTTTATTCCTTAGAATTTTATTTTTCCCAAAGGGCCGGAGAAGGGAGAAAAAGCCTCCACCGGCGGGGTCTGACTCCGGCCTGCGGCCTTCGCAGGGACATAAGTAGGGTGTGAGCTAACAGAGGAGCGGAGCGACGCATGGGAGCCACACATCACTTAGTCCTGAACGTAAGATTTCGAGAATCGAAATCCACAGTGAAGATAAAGTCGTTTTTTAGACACCCTCCATTTCCCAGCCTACCCTAGCAACATATTCAGAGCGAGGTTTCTTTTATTCTACATTAGTATTATTTTCTACAAAGGACCGGAGAAGGAAGATATATTTTTATTTATTTATCGCCTAAATTGTATTAAAATTAGGGGAGAAATAGTCTTATAGGGGAAAGGTGGTGTGGTATGCGTAGTTTTGATTATCGGTGGCTCGAGGATTGTCTTTGGGATGGCGAGGTTGTGTCATTGGTTTCACAGATTCACGAGTATAAGGGGCGGCAGGATTTGTTTGTGTCGCAGCGGCCTAGTAGTGTAGCGCGGCTTGTGAAGATTGCGAAGGTGCAGAGTGTGGAGTCGTCGAATCGGATTGAAGGGATTGTGACGACGAAGGCTCGGATTCGGTCATTGGTAGCAGATAAGACGACGCCCCGTAATCGGGATGAGGAAGAGATTATGGGGTATCGCGATGTGTTGAATACGGTACACGAAAATTACGAGTATATCGATTTGACAAGGCAAATTGTACTACAGTTGCATCGCGATTTGTATGCGTATTCCCACAAGGGGATTGGCGGTCAGTTTAAGAATGTGCAGAATTCGATTATTGAGCGGCTCGCAGATGGTTCTGAGGTGGAGCGATTTAAGCCCTTGGCACCTTATGAAACGCCTGCTGCTATTGATGAAATTTGCCAAGGTGTTAATGCGGTTCTCCAAGATAAATCGGTGGATCCATTGCTTGTGATTCCTGTATTTATACACGATTTTTTGTGTATTCATCCTTTCAATGACGGCAATGGGCGTATGAGCCGATTGCTGACGACGTTGCTCTTGTACCAAAATGGGTACATGATAGGTAAGTTCATTAGTTTAGAGCAAAAAATCGAGCGTACAAAGGACAGTTATTATGCGGCGTTAGCTCAATCTGGTGCAGGTTGGCATACAGGCGATGAGGATGTAGTCCCTTTTGTCAAATACATGCTTCGCGTTATTTTGGCGGCCTATCGTGATTTTGAAAGCCGCATCGCCTTACTGAATACGTCGTTATCTGCGAAGGATCGTATAAAAATCATAATTAGTGCCACTATTGGTAAGATTACGAAATCTGGAATTCTTGAGAAACAACCAGATATAGCTGTATCTACTGTTGAAAAAGCCTTGAAAGAACTCGTAGAAGAGGGCTTTATTGAGCGACATGGTGTAGGACGAAGTACATTTTACGTAAAAGTATCGCAAAAAATTAGCTTTCACGCAAAATACATTTAATATATGGTATAATAAATTAAATTTGATTTTATACGAGGTGAAATATATGAAAAAATTACTAGGTACATGTTTAGCTGCTGCTGCAATTTGCGCATTCGGTTTTGGTTCTGCTAGTGCTGTTAACTGGCAAGTATTTGGTCAAGATAGTGCAGGTATCACTTGGTCCATCGATCAAGATAGCGTTCAAAAAAGCGATAAAACTGCAACTGTAATGATCAAAGCTCAAGATTCTGAAGGTTATCATTTCATCGCAACTGAAGAATTCAACCACAAAAAGAAAACTGTAAAAGACCAAAAAGTTGTATTGTACAACCCACAAGGTTACGCAGAACGTGAAGATAAAGTTGATGGCAAAGACCGTCCAGTTGTTGCTGGTTCCCCATCCGAAGCAGTTTATAACTTCTTATGGCCACAACAAGCAAAACAAGGTAAAAAATAATATACACCTTATACGACAAAGCAGCTCATTCGAGCTGCTTTTTTGTGCTTTTAGGCGAACTGTGAACTTGAGTTATAGGATAAAACGTGTGGGTGAAAACCTTTGTAATACTTGATAATATCTGGTCTGATGAGGCATGTATCTTCTTTACTGATTTAGTATAACGTAATATAGTATATCGTAATATACTATATCGTGTTATACTAAAATAAAGAGACAGGTGCAAATTAAGGAGGTGCGATATGGTATTTGTAGGCCGTGAACATGAATTAGCTTCTCTGGAGGCGCAATATAATTCAAAACGTTTTGAATTGGCTATTGTGTATGGACGCCGTCGTGTGGGTAAGACGTATTTGTTGCACCACTTTTTGGCGTCTCATGATGGCGCGTATATGGTGGGCCTCGAGTCTGGTGCGAGTAACAATTTAGAGGTGCTTTCACAAGCTGTATATCGTGCAACGGGGATGATTGAAACCGGTAAATTACAGTCCACGTTACCGAATTTTCCAACAATTACGGCGGCGTTGACCCATTTATTTGAGTATAGCTTAGACCATCGTTGTATATTTATTATCGATGAATATCCGTACTTGGCGGAGTCGATTCCGTCCGTTTCGTCTGAGCTGCAGGCCTTGATTGATGCGTATAAAAATCGGTCTCAGTTAATGCTCATATTGTGTGGTTCGTCCATGAGTTTTATGGAAAATCAGGTGCTAGGCCATAAGAGCCCTTTGTATGGTCGCCGCACGGCGCAGTATAAAATTAAACCATTTACGTATATCGAGGCCCGTCAAATGGTACCTCATCTTTCCTATGAGGATAGTGCTATCGCCTTTGGTCTTACCGGTGGTGTGGCTGAATATTTATCATATTTTAGGGATGGTGATTCTCTTGATGAAAGCATTATTTCCTTGTTTTTCACGCCTACAGGACGTCTTGTGGATGAGCCGTCGAGTCTGTTAAAGCAGGAATTACGAGAGCCGCGTCAGTATAATGCAATTCTTAGTGTTATCGCCAAGGGGGCTAGCCGTAATAACGAAATTGCTACTAAGGTAGATATGACGACGGGGGCATTGAATAATTATCTAAAAAGCCTTATTGATTTACAGATCATCGAAAAAATACATCCTGTTGAATCTAAGTCTAATAAAAGTATTTATACCATTAAAGATTCTATGTATACCTTTTGGTATCGTTTTGTAGAACCGAACCAAGGGGCCATTGAAAACTTTAATGGCAAACTTGTATACCATCAATACGTTAAACCTATGCTTTCACATTTCATGGGACCCGTATTTGAAACGATGGCAGCACAATATGTACAGGCGCGCATTCACCGAGGCTCAGTTCCGTTCTTGCCACAACAAATAGGTCATTGGTGGGGCACGGATAGTGCAACGAAAAAGCAAGTTGAAATCGATTTAGTGGCCATGGCGGACATACAAGCAGATCCCAATGCACGGCCTGTACGTCATTTATTAGTGGGCGAGTGCAAATGGAAAAATGAACCGGTTGGCCAAGATGTGCTGGTATCACTCATGGAAAAAGCCCGTGTATTGCACGGTGAATCATACTATTGGCTATTTAGCAAACGAGGGTTTGGATTTGTCTCAGACGATGAACGGGTAGAGCTCATCGATGTATCGATGATGTATGAACTTTAAAGTTTCCTGTTTATGAAGTCCAATAATCTTTCAATTCCTACTAGCCTAGTACGTTGATTGATGGCCTCCTTATTTGTTATGCTAGTAATATAGGAGAAATTAAAACTTTCACAATAAGTATGATTATACAGAACGAGGAGGTCCTCATGTCCCAATTTGAATTTATCGACAAACGCGTGCCAATCGCGCTCGACAACCCGTCCATTTACCACGATATTTCGAAGTGTAAGAATTGCACCTTGTGCCGTCGCGCTTGCGCCGATGTGATGAGCGTGCTCGATTATTACGATCTTGAATCAACCGGTGATGTGCCAATGTGCATCCACTGTGGTCAATGTGCGGCTGCCTGTCCATTCGATTCCATGCATGCTAGATCTGAGCTTGATAAGGTGAAAGCGGCTATTGCTGACCCTGATAAGATTGTTGTTATCCAAACGGCTCCGGCTGTGCGCGTGGCTATCGGCGAAGGCTTTGGCTACGAACCAGGCACATTCTTAGAAGGAAAAATGGTAAGCGCCCTTCGTAAATTGGGTGCTGATTATGTGGTTGATACGAATTTTGGTGCGGATTTGACCATTATGGAAGAAGCATCTGAGCTTGTAGATCGCCTAAAGAATGGCGGTACTATCCCTCAATTCACATCCTGTTGCCCTGCATGGGTGCGCTTTGCGGAAATCTATTTCCCTGAACTCATTCCGAACTTGTCCAGTACTCGTTCTTGCATCGCCATGGAGGCGGCCATGATCAAGACGTACTTTGCTGAGAAAAAGGGCATTAATCCGGCGAATATCGTGTCTGTCAGCGTTAACCCTTGTACGGCGAAGAAGGCTGAAACTAAGCGTGTTGAGGAAAATGCGGCGGCTCGTTATTACGATGATGAAAGCCTCGGCATGGATACGGATATTTCCATTACCACACGCGAATTCATTCGCTGGCTCAATGACGAAGGTGTTGATTTTGGCAGCTTAGAAGACTCTAAGTTCGATGATTTAATCGGTATGGAAACTGGTGCATCTATCATTTTCGGTAATACGGGTGGCGTTATGGAAGCAGCTATGCGTACGGCGTATAAGCTCATCACTGACAAAGAGCCACCTCCATATGCATTGACTCACCTCGAAGACGTTCGCGGCATGAACGGTGTAAAAGAAGCGACTGTACAACTTGGCGATGACGTGACATTGTCCGTTGCTGTTGTACACGGTGGCAAAAATACTCGTGATTTCCTTAACACGTTGAAAGAAAGTGGCAAGCACTATGACTTTATCGAAGTTATGGCATGCCCAGGTGGTTGTATCGGTGGTGGTGGTCAACCACGCACTAAATTACCACAAGCCGTAAAAACAAAAGAAGCCCGCATTGGCGGACTTTACAAAGCTGATGAAGAATACAAATACGTGGCATCCTATGAAAACCCAGAAATTCAAGATCTATACAAAAACTTCTTGGGCGAACCATTAGGACATAAAGCACACGAACTACTTCATACACACTATACAGACCGTAGTGCACAACTAGGGGACCGCAAAGACGTGGTGCCTGAAACATGCCCTACATCACCTAAGTATAAAGGGTAATTAGAGTATAAGCCCCCATGGCATCCTAAAACCTCCACCGCCTTATCGGCTGGCGTAGCCAGCCTGGCAAAGTCGGTTTTAGAACACCATGGGGGCTTTCTCTATGTACGTTTGTGGTTTAGGTGATGTTAGGGCATTGTTTTTTTAGAGAGAATACACCGGACGGGTCTGACTCCGGCCTGCGGCCTCCGCAGGGCCAAAGTCGGTTTTGGAACAGATGGGGGCTTTCTCTATGTACGTTTGTATGGAGGTGATGTAGTGGCATTGTTTCTGGAGGAGAGAAAAGCCGACACGCTACTGCGCTACGCGGAGCCCGAAGTCGTTTTGAGGGGCCGATAGGGTCTTTCTCTATATACGTTTGTGGTTTAGGTGATGTTAGGGCATAGTTTTGCATTTATATGGTACGGAATTTACACGTTTGAGATTGTATACTTGTCTTAAGGATGGTATTGTTATTATAAATTGATCGAGTTTTATGTACCGGGTTTGGTTAGGGTAGTTGTTTGTATTATTAGGGGATGCGGAATATGTTTGACGAACGGATCGTGGAGAATAATATTTTTAGTTTTGCGACGAATGAGTTGTCGCAGGATGCTTTTATTTGCTGGTGTTTGAATTGGATTAATATGCCTGTTCGCGACGATAATGCAAGTGGGCGTCAGTTTGGATCTCGGTTTTTATCTCGTTTGTTGAATGAGGCTTATGATGTATCTGGTGTTAACCAGATATATATTTTTAGGCAGTTACTTAATATTGATGTGCTTGTATTGGTTCCAGAACTACAAGTAGCTTTAATTATTGAAGATAAAACATCATCACAGGAGCATGGTAATCAGATCAATCGGTATAAATACTTGCTTTCAAAAACATTTGAATCAAATCAATACAATGGATTGGATATATATCAACATCTTTCAGATGATAAAAAGGAACAACAGCAAAAACGTGATGGGACTGCTTGCTGGGGCGCGGTGAATAGTATTCGATGGGCATTACGAAATGAACCGGGAGAATTGGATTTGTCAAAGTATACGATTCATACTGCGTATTTGAAGACGGATTGGTTCAATGATGATGACTGGAATACGGTTTGGGAGCTGGAGAAGGATCCAAAGGTTAATACCTATGTGGATGGGCCAGAGTTCTTATCCTTGTTACTGTCTTGTCGTGAGTGGAATAATTCAATTTTAATGAGCTTTGTGGATTATTTGAGCTCTAAAATTAGGGCTACTATAGAGCATAGCTGTTTTTGGGAATACTATAAGGATGTAGACGAGCATATTCGTTTTTATATCCAAGATACTGCAATTGCCCAACGGAGATTTTTGCAGACTGTATTTAATCAGCCAAATCATGAAGCACCATTTATGACCGACTTGAAACAACACATTGAGAATATTGACGATTCGTATGTATATGGTCGTATAGATGATGCGTCTCATACTCATACGATTCAGCATGGTAGCAGCTTTGGTACCCCTTGGTCTTTAATGCATTTTTGGACACGTTCTCTAGACCGAACTGTTGATGCCGATTATTGGGGCTTTCAAAATACAAATGAGGACAATTTAACCGTTAAACCATATATGTTTTGGCGTATTGATAAAATTAAAGAAGGTCCAGTTTTGAGTTTACGTTACTATACGTGGTGGGAAAAGGGCGCCGGTGATAATGGTGAAAGCAATACCTGCTCATATAAAACCCGTGTGTATAACTATATTAAAGAGCATATATTATCATTAGAGAAGATTTCTGCTAAATTGGAGGCTATTAATGAGCTATATTGTTGTACAGCTGATAAGGGAGATATATGCTCTGAAGGTAATTTATATAAGCAATATGAAAACACTCTATTACAATTTAAATTGCATAAGATACTAATTGATTGGAATGATGCGGATAAGCGTGCACAATTTATATCCTTAATGCGTGATTTAAATGCAGAATTAACGCAGGAGATCGAGGACGTGAAATGGGACCTTGTGCGTAAAGGGGTGCTAAAGTAGAGGTGACCTTATGACAGAGGAAGAGTTATATAATCGTTATCATGAAATACAATCAACATATGTAGAGGTTAGATTTATTGATGGAGAGTCATTAATAGGTAAGTTGGACTCTTTTGTTTCTGGTGTAAATAATGAGCCAGATGAGGCCTCGATATATGTTGGTTGTTATGAATTATTTGCTAGTGAAATTAGTGAAATAGTAGAGATCTCATGATGTATGAGTAATAGTAGTTAGCATTTATAATTTTAGGGATAGTAATAGCATAGATTATAAAAGACTCGTATCACAGCAAATGATACGAGTCTTTTATGTTTATGTATTTTATTCGTAATAGGAATCAGCTAATTGACCATCTTGGTCTTGAATGATCCAGTTATTGTTGTTTTTTACCATGGTTACATTGCCGGTGAATGTTTGATGTTTGATACGGCCGTTAATGAGGTCTTTACTTTCAATGCGATAATTATATACGACGGTGTCTGGTGAGACGGATACAGCTTTTGCTGAAAGTAATGTGGTGGATAGGGTTGATTTATATCCATTGCGCCAGTAGTCGTAGGTACCGAGGCTAGCACGTTGTTCATCAGAGAGGTACGTGTAGGCATTAGCAAAGTCTTTATTGGTTAGGTAGCGATAGTAGTTCTGCAACGCTTTTGTACTTTCTTCAACCGCATTATTTTGTGCCACAGATTGTGTATTTGTTGATGCTGGTTGTGGGGCAGGTGTAGCTTTCACAGACGAATTATTACTGTTAGTATTCGTAGAATAGTGGGTAGGTGTTGTATTGTTTATGGAATTAAAACTAGTAGCGATAGTAGCAGCGCTCAAGCCAATGCTTATGCTTATGAGTACGACATAGGCAATGATATACAATGCGGTAGATGTGGAGGTTGGCGATGGTCGGAGCCCATATTGTCGTTGGATATCTGGGGTGATTTGGATATAGGAGGTTCTTTCACCATAGTTATTAGTATATGTATCACCTTTGGTTAGCATTAAGATTAAGAACCAAATAGGTCCTACGATAGGAATAAAGTTGATAAGGAAGAACCAACCAGATTTATTGGTGTCGTGTAGACGGCGGACGGCAATAGCTAAGCCTGGAAGTATTAATGCTAATTCGATAATACCTAGTAGGACATATAAGACGATAACAGTCATGATATTATTAGACACTAATTTAATGATACCCATTATAATAGGGATGATTGTTAGACAAAGAGAAATCATCAAATTATATCTGAAAAATTCGCTACGGCTGGCACGACCTTGAAATTCAGTATATTTCTTGGTGAGCACAAACGTAAGTGTATCTAATTCATTGAGTTCAAAAGGATCCCAGTCATAAACAGGACTGGTCTTTTGTGTTGGTGGAGTTCTTACTGCTTCTGGTGCAGTTGATGTTTTAGTAACTGGTGTTCCACAATTGCTACAGAATAATGTATTGGGCTCTAATGGGGTGCCACAATTGTTACATGTTAATTGTGCTTGAGGTTGGCCGCAAATACTGCAAAATTTAGCGCCCTCCGGTAAGGGGTTACCGCAATGTTGACAAATCATGATTCTCTCCTTGTCTTACTTTGTATATGATAAGAATATATTTTAATTTTAATCCTATAAATCATAGTGCTTCAAGTGATTTAATTCCTGAATTTTTTCTTAAATGTTTCTGAATTTTTCATCTTATTGAAATAGACTGCTTCTTTTGATTTTATGCAGTGACAAAGAATGTGAATTGGTTTGGCACTTGTTTTTGAATACGCATAATATAATCGATATCCATCAGCGGTTTCCATATGATAAATAGGGAATCCCAATGAATTGATTTTACTATTATGAGTGGCATCAATTTGTGTTGGATCATCGGTTACGTATAGGCGAGTGAGCATTTTTTGGATATAAACGCGCACTGTTTGATTAGTACTTGTATAATCCGCTAAGAATTGTTTTTCTAGTTCAAATTTTTCGTAAATTTGTTGTAAATCCTTAGCATCATTTAGACGCTTTGGATCGTTTTCATATTCTTTTTCATCTTCCGCCATCAATTGTAGTTGCATTTCTAGCTCATGAATTTTTTGTGCCGATTGATTTTCTTGGTCCGTCATCCTTTGTTGGAGCGATTTATTTTTCTCTTCGAATTCATTGCTACATTCTTGGTAATAAGAAGATTCCTCTTGTAATGATTTATTTTGTGCTTTTAATTCTTTATTACGGGCTTTAAGTGCATCGGACTCTTTAATTTGTGCTTGATATTGCTTTTCTATATGTTTTCGATTTTCTTGTACCGTATTTAGCTGTTGCGACATTACTTTAATCTGCTCTTTTAAATCATCCACAACATGTTGGTTTGTATGACTTGGATTTGCTTGTTGTTTTTGTAATTCCTTTTCCAGCTTTTGCTTAGTCGCTTCTATTTTTTGAGCTTTTTCTTGTGAAAGCGTTAAATCTTTGGAAAGAATTTTTACCTTATCATTTAATTGGATAATTCGGTATTGGTTATTTTGATACTCTTGATATTCAATGGAATCACTGGTAATCCATAAAGGCGCTCCATTTTCGTCGACGGAGAAGCTTTTACCATAAATCGTCATAGCGATGAATACAACAACAGACATCATGGCAGATGTTAATTTTCCAGAGGTTTTAATGAAGGAGTAAATAGAATAGCCACCTAATGCGCACCAACCAATTGGTCCTGCGATGATAGAAACACCTTTAGCCACACCGGTATAGACGGCAAAGGGAATGGTGATGCCTAGGAAACTCGTAAATATGGCATGGATGATTGTATTGATAGCGATGTAAGCCCCAAAGGAACTACCGACGGTGATAAGTGAACCAATACCTATGCCAGATTTTAAGAAACTATTACGCAAGACCTCACCACTTAGATGATCCGTTTGTAAGGATTGTTTGATTAACTCTTTTCGGTCAGATGATAAGCTATCGAGCTCTATATCGAGTTGACGAATCATTTCATTGCGCTCTTCATCACTTTGTTTTTCTAGGCTAGAAATGATGGATTGCAGTGTTTTTTGGTAAATAATATCCGCCTTTTGCTCGATAGTTAACTCTTCATTAATTGAAGAATCTGTTTTAGCTGCACTGGCAATAATTTTGTTAGATAATAGGGCTAGACTACTATCTGGTACATCTAATTCCTCGCGAACTTCTTCAATAAATAATGTATAGAGTTGCTCTTGAGAATAACTTTGTAATGCGCGAATCTCTTCTTTAATTTTGTTGTTGATATCTTGATGATTCTCTTTACTTTCACGGTCGATATCATCATTGGTTTTATTAGTTTTTCCAAAGAACTCATAACTGAGTTGAAAGCTTTTTTCCCTGTAGTTACAGTGTTATTGAATTTATCTGAGAAAATATTCTTCATCGTTTGCTGGCGAAGCAGTGCGATTAAATAGGATAGTTCCTCTTTAGAGGCCTTTTGCAAGCCGTCAAACAGTGTAGGTGCCTGATGATTTTTATAAGTAAATTTCGCAGTAGCCATAACGTAACCCTTCTCTTATATACACATTCATAAAACCTTCATATTTCATATAGTATCATACAACAACCTTTCGGAAAATCGTTTATGTGAAAGCTTTGATATCACTTACTATTTATTGTATATAGTTAAAAAGACAGAGTTGATATACGGAGTAATGTAGATATACTATAAACACAAAAAACTCTACCCTGGATCTCCTAAGGTAGAGTTTTCATTTATAAATCTCTATAATACGATACTTATTGTATCGTATGTTTGTTTGATATATAATTAACATAAGATAGTTAGACGAGGTTGGGCCTCTCTTCGTTATTGAAGGGAGGGGTAAGCCTATGAGTGATTATGAAATCATTATGCTCCTATTACAGGTGATGACTGTGGTTATCGCCTTTGGGGCGTTAATAGCGCTTATTTGTCTAGGAAAAGACAAATAGCCCTTCATTTCCACTAATCTGGAGATTAGTAAAAAACGAAAAGGCCATTTCTACATTATCATATAATTCAGAGATGAGCCTGACGTCACTACTCGTCTAGCTATCTTCTTATATTATAACGATGGTTGCGTTCATCGTCAAATATAGATGATCATAGTTATCGCCTTAGGGGCGTTAATAGCGCTTATTTGTCTAGAGAAAGACAAATAGCCCTTCATTTCCACTAACCCGGAGATTAGTAAAAACGAAAAGGCCATTTCTCAAAATTTCATGTTTTCCGAGATGAGCCTGACGTGTCTACTCGTCTGACTATCTTCTTATATTATAACGATGGTTTTGTTCATCGTCAAACACAGATGAACAAGCATATTCTTGTTTATATTATTATATGTTCTGTCATTTATGTAGGGTACGGACAACCAGGCAATCCGGATTATTTGGACACGTTGAAAAATATATTTGTTTCTACACATCCAGATACGTTGTGAGCCGCCTATAGTCAAGCCGCAGTGTTAATGATACAGGATATTCTACAGGCTATGGACGGAGAAACGGAATCGGACGCGCTCAAGACCTTGTCGAAGGATGTATTATTACAACATATTTGTGAGTTCATGTATAAAATGTACATGGCGCCTTCTGAAGAGGCAGCTATTGACGTCTATGATGACTGTGAACGTTGGCTGAATCCGTTGATCCGGCAATGTTGGAATATCCAATATACGATGGTCCGTCGTACCCTAAAGCAGGTGCCTACTTATGATGATGGCGTGCTCGGTTATGTGAAAGAACAGCAGGTATTTCCTCTTGTGGCACACATAATTCGGGAACTTTCAACAGAGAATCTGGGCGTCGAATTGCATCCGAAGGTGCATCAGTATAAGCAGTATTTGGATGTTCTCGTTCCTTATGTAGACCGCGTGGAGGAATTGTATCGCAAGCGGTATGTCGGGGTGGGCGATGAGCTCTTGTCCGTGATTGATGAATCCAATCCGTTCGGTATGAATCGTCCGTTTGGCAGGGATACTTCATTTGGCCTAGAAGGTTTGATTGATACGGATGATTCCTTTAGATTTGATGCCCCCTTTGGCATGAATAAAGCGGATGATATGCCGCCGGTGGACGTGGAATTATGTTGCCACGTGTATTGTGCGCTAGATGCGTGTCAACGTGCCATTCGCTGCGAGCGCATGTACCACAATGTGATTCCTATCGTGAATTTCCTTGACGATTTGGTCGCTCGTGCGGACATTCCTTCGCCGGATTCGTGGCAGTACGAGTATATGTTGAAAGTAGGTCGCCTATCCAAGTGGTATCGGGTGCTAGCCTATGCTTTCACAGGGCGTAGTGAGGCTGAAAGTCTCTTTAAAGAGTTGATTCAGGCTCAGGAGAAAGATCCATTAGAGTATGAAAGTTGTTCGGATGCATTTATTTATAACTTGGCAAATCCATCGAGTGCCTTTGATCTTAAGTATTTACAGCTTGCGTTATTGCATTTTTATGTAGAAACGGATAATCGCATAGGCTATGAGCGCTATATTAAAACCGTGTATCCACCGCTTTTCTCCATGCGTTTTGACTGGATTAGTCAGATGCATGTGCTCTTAAATGAGAATGGCCATGAGGTGGAAGATGAGTATACACAGGGCAATCATTATTGGAACTATACGAATGCGGTATTCTTGTTGTGGGTTAAGGCCGTATGGCACTTTCACCTAGACCATATGGATCAAGCCAGCTGGGACGAACTTGGTACCTTGTGGGATGCGACCTATGACAATCCAAACTACCAGCGTCATACACAGGATCATTACGCGTACCTTGAATGCGTCAAATACATGGTAAAATTGGCCGTTCATTTTGGCGACACCCATCGGGCCGAGATGTACAAGCGGAATTTACAAACCCTCATCGATGAGGAGTATCGATTTGGCTGGGCCGGTACTGCATTAGGCTATCCATGGAATGCATCGGATTATAGTATTATGGCTCAGATTAATGAAAACCTAGGCAAACTAGACCTTGCGAAGGAACAATATGATAAGGCCTACGCCTTGGTGAGCTTCGCCCAAGACAAATGGCGCTACTTTGAAGGCAAACATGGTAACATCTGGGATTTACCCATTGCCGTAGACCCAGAGGCGACACAACCTACACTAACCGAATGGTTAACAAACTATACACCGAAATTTTCTACCATTGAAGAGTACAAGAAGGCACTGGTATCTTGGATGAGCTATGTATTTCACTAAATAATGTTGTTTGAATAGTATATATGCATGAAAATGGGGGCTGTACTTAGCCCCTTTTTTTATATATGAAACATGAATAAAATATGAATTTATTGTTGACGGTGAATATATAAGAATCTATAATGAATATGATATAAGTTCGACAATATTCGATTTATCCTATAGAAAATAGTGTGGAGAGTAGCTAAGGGGTAAGAAAGAGGTTATACATGAAATTATATAAAGTGTTATTGGTAGCTAGTATATTAGGAACTATAAGTATGCCCGCAAGAATGGCAGATTTATATGCTAATGTCGATTTAGGGACAGATAATACCATTACGGCGAACACATCAGCTAATATTGCTATTGGTAATATGAATACTACGGATTGGGCTATGGCGGTAGGTTCAAACAATACCGCAAAACACGATTCTATTATCGTTGGTCGAAATAATTCCGGTAATGATAGCCATATTATTGTAGGTGCTAATAATACAGCGACTACGCCGCGATATAGACAAGCAATTGGGACAGGGAATTTTATCTTTGGTGTTCATAATAATGTCGAAGGTGATGGGTCCATTGTTGTTGGCCGAGCTAATACAGCTACATCAGAAAATCCGCATCAACCTAATACTATTATTGGTAATTCATCGACAGCTGAAGGTAATGGTATCGTAATAGGGTCTAGTTCGATGGCCACAAGTGGCAATATTGCTATTGGTAATTATGTGCGTGCCATTGGTACCCCAGATGCCGTAGACCCTAATAATGAATTTAAATTTTTAAAGAGTGATGCTAAACGTGGTGCAACTAGTTTGGTTTCCTTTGGTGGCAGACAGTTGAAAACAATTGCGCCTGGCGCCATGACCGAGACCTCTACCGATGCTGTCAATGGGGCCCAACTATATAGTGTGGCTAAAGAGGCTATGCGACATTCTACCGTTGCAGCTGAAACGTATACATACGATATTATCGTTACCGAAGGTAAGAATCCAGATGGATCTACTAAGTATAAATTAAAGATGGCTGATAACTATGTTACATCCAAAATTCCTACGGTGAATAGTAGTAGCTCTAATATTACGGTCGACAAGTATAGGCAGTTTAATACGACAAAAGATGATTATTATGTGTCGTTAAATCAAGACTTAGAGGGGTTAAGCTCTGCAAAGTTTGTAGCGTATGAGAATCCTGATTTTGCACCTTCAGTTGATGCTAATAGTTCTGAAATAAATAGTAATGAAGTACGATTCAACAATATTAGAGAGAACCTAAATTCCTCCTTGACTGCTCAAGGCGCTTATTTTAATGCTGCGCATAATACGGCCTCTTTACAAAGCACAGCGTTAACTTTCAATAATAGTATCGATGGCAACTCAAGTCAGTTTGGCACGAATGGTTTCTCTAGCCAAACGCATGATGGTAGACACATTGAATTCTCTACGAATCGCATTATGGCTGGTAATCAACAGATTCATGATGTGGCTAGAGGTGTAGACAACGCGGATGCCGTGAATGTGGCGCAATTGAAAGAGGTTGAAAGCAAGATTACAAATATTAATTCTGATGTGATTAATCAATCACGGGCGTATACCGATGCTCAAGTTGCTAAGGTCGGTGCAGGTGCGGCCGCATTGGCTGGATTGCACCCTTTGGAATATAATCCAAATGATAAGTGGAGCTTTGGTGTAGGTATAGGTAACTATAAAAATGCTAAGGCCACTGCATTAGGGGCCTTTTACCAACCTAATGACCATACCCTGTTTAATATAGCGACGACTCTTGGGGATAGTCGTAATATGGTGAGTTTAGGGGCAAATGTGAAAGTAGGATATCAAGATCCATCACTCAAAACGAGCCGCTTTGAACTGGCACAACAAATCAAAGACCTACAAGCCGATAATGCATCTTTACGCGCCGATAATGCATCCTTACACGCCTATAATGAAGAACTACGGGCTGAAGTGAAGGAAATTAAAGTAGCACTACAAAAATTAGAATAATGGCAAAACCTTAGCGTTAAACCTTGTGAATATCAAGCTCCACGACAAACCTTGTTCTCATGAACATAACGTGAAATTTAAGGTTGATATAAATTGTTAAATGTCTTACACTACAAAGTAATAATAAAACTATTTTTTTCGATATGCAGAGAGTTTGTGAATTAAATGGGGGTGCATTTTGTCCTTTCCGTAAAAGTTCTTTTAATTTATTGCTAAGTCTAATGAATATTGGTTTTTTAAGGACAGCTATTGCAACAGCACTTACCGATTGCAGTATTGAAAAACCATTCGTATTCCAAACAATGAGAACAACTATAATGAAAAAGAAATTACTTGTATTAGGTGCATTATTAGCAATTGGTGCTAACGTAAACTTTGTTGAAGCAAGCGGTAGTTCAACTTATACGACTGCAGTGGAATTTAAAGATGAGTCTACATCTTCTAGTATCTTTACCAATCTCACACATCTCGACAACTGGCCACATTTTGATAAACGGGGGGTGACTAAAATCGATGGATCGGTTATTCAATTACATAGTACAGAACCAAGAGATAGCTATGAGCCAAATCAATTAACAACTTTGACTGGTAAAGAACTTAGTTTTAGAGAGTCTGGTCAATTCTTGGCTACATACACTATGCATGGTATGGATGTATCGGATCATCGTAAGGGTATTACCGCAGTTGGTGGTAGTATTACGCTGTACGGTCATCCTACTGATTATGAGTATGATGGTGAGTATGATGATAATTATTATAGTACTCACCCAGAAAGAGATATGGAATTTTCTATAGATAATGTAGATGTGGGTGGCCAACAAATTCACGGTGTTCTTGCAGGAAAAGACGACACAGATGCTGTTAATGTAGGCCAATTGAAGGAACTTAGATCTCAAGCGGATATCAATACGAATGATATCGCTGATTTAAAAAATAAACTTGGTAATTCCAACATACTAAGCGAATCTAAACAATATACTGATCAACGTATTGCGAAAGCTGGTGCAGCTAATGCTGCATTAAGCGGTCTTAAATATTTGGACTATGACGCAAATCATAAGGTATCTGCTGCGGCATCCTTTGGTCAATATAAAGGTGCTACCGCTGGTGCTGTTGGTTTAGCATATCAACCAAATGAAGATGTATTAGTACATCTTGGTGCTACGGTTGGTAGTGAACATATGCTTAATGGTGGTGTATCTATTCGTGTAGGTGATACGACTAAAGGTGTTAAAGCTAACACTAAAAACATAGCTAAAGAAATGGACGCGATTAAAGCAGAAAACGCTGAGTTAAAAGCAGAGCTTGCTGAAATCAAGGCTATGTTAACTAATAAATAAAAAAAGAAGAACCTTTATGGTCCACTTCTTGAGGATATTGAATGGGGCCGTCCAGCCGAATCTTATGGCGACATCTACCATGGTTATGATACAGTGCGTATTGCTACAATCTCTAAGAGGTGAGTATATTGAAACATTTGCTTGTAAAACTCTTATTAAGCTCTATTCTTATCGTTAGTTGTATAGGGCAAACTGTGTTTGCCAAAACTGATGATGCAGGTGTCTTAGCTGGATTAGAATCTAATTCGGATATGTATTCTTATTTGAATTATTACCATTATTCTTTATGGCTAGCGGATCATCGTTATTCTAATCATGATATGTATACCTCTGCTGACCAATCAGTTCTTATTTCATTATGGGATTATAGTACACCGCCGAGTATGATATATATTATAAAATCAGGATATGCAACCAATAAAGGGGCCATGGTAGGTATGACACGAAGTGAAGTAGAATCCCTTTATGGGCCACTTCTTGAGGATACTGAATGGGGACGACCAGCCGAACCATGTGGAGACATCTATCATGGATATGATACATATACAGGATACTATGTGGGTGAATACGTAGGTTACCACAATGAAGGTTTATCTTTTGTATTCAATAAGTATACGAATCAAGTTGTATTGATTCGGTACCAACGTAATCGATATGGCAATAGTAATGTGCTAAGTGATGTAAAAGAATATAACTTATTACCTCATTTACTATAGTGGATAATATAATGTAGATATGAAAAGAAACCTCTACCTAGAATTTTTAGGTAGAGGTTTATCTATAAATCGGTATAATACGATACTTATTGTATCGTATATTTGTTTGATATATAATTAACATAAGATAGTTAGACGAGGTTGGGCCTCTCTTCGTTTTTGAAGGGAGGGGTAAGCCTATGAGTGATTATGAAATCATCATGCTCCTATTGCAGGTGATGACTGTTGTTATCGCTTTTGGAGCTCTAATAGCTCTTATTTGCCTCACTAAAAGCAAATAGCCCTCCGTTACCGCTTGGTAGCTAGATAAACGAAAAGGCCATTTCCTAAGTGATTTAATTTTCGAGATGAGCCTGACGTTACGACTCGTCTGGCTATCTTCTTATATTATAATAAGGTTATGATATATCGTCAAATTAAGATGAATGAGTGAGTTATAGTGTTTATATTATAATCTCTAAGAGGAGAGTCTTATGTTAAAACGTATTTTTATAATGTTCGCAGTAGCGTTAGCTTTCACCATACCTAGTCAAGCGATATCGATACAGGAACTCAAGTCGTCACCACAGTTTAAGGTGATGTATGAGGTAACGCCTGATGTTCCTAATGCGGATGAGCATACTACGTGGTATCTAGATACGAGTTCCATAGAGGTATTAGAGTATGCACCACCTATGTATAAAATTAAAGCTACGGTATACAATGCGTACCAATCACCGCGGAAACATGTTATTTATAGTGATTCCTGGATTGTATCCTATGACACTCGTTTGTCGCTGGCGAGTCAGGTATATCATGCAAAACAAGCCGGTGCTTCGTTGACGACGGTTATTGATGCGGCACAAATGAAAACAGGCATGGTGGGCTCCGAGGAACCCTTAGGCGTATTCTCTTTTGATGGGCAGTCGTTGCCGATTCAGGTGAAAGCCTCGACTCGTGCTATTGTGCGCATGGCTCCAAATACGACGCGTTATGATATAGCAGATACATTATTCTATGAAGCGTATCGTATGCATTTTGAGGATGTGGTGGTGAAATGAGGCCCATGATGAAAGTACTATATATAGCAATGGCGTTGGCGCTGTCTTGTGTGGTGCCCGCGCATAGCATGTCCATGCAAGAATTACAAAATACTTGCCGCTATGAAATGCTTCATGGCTTTGGTGAAAGCGGCAATGGTGATGGCACCTATATAGATAAGGATTCCATCAAGGCCTCTAACGGGCTGAATGGAACAAAGCAAATTACCATCACACAGTATGTACTTATGCCTGCTGGTGATACGATTCAGGAAAAGCAGGTTCTTTACACCTTTGATACAAAGCAGTCCTTTGCCAATTTAATTAAGAAATTGGATGCCCATCAATTAGCATCGTATAAAGATCTATGGTTGTCTAAACAAAAGAGTTCAGGGATTTCATCTACTATTATTGATTTTAAAGTGTTCCATGTAGATGGAAACCGATATGATGCACAAAGCGAAGCGAGAGATAGAAGGATGGCAACGGCCCCTGTAGACTTTGGCTTTGCAGGATATCTTTTGGCTAACCGCTTGTATGAACATGTGTACGGCCTGCAATTTGATGATGTAGTTGTGAAATAGGAGCGCTTATTTGCCTTACAAAAAAGCGAATAGCCAGTACTGCGATTGCGGTACTGGCTATTGCTTTATTTCTTGAATTTAATATAAAAATATTAAGCTTTCAAAATAGATGAAAGTAAGATGAAAATATCGTTGACGTAAAAATAAGCAGCTCTTATAATAATAGTAACTGTATAGTTTTGTCAGGATATATCTCTATTTATAAGGAGTTATAACTGAAAATCTATAAAGATATGTTGTGTGTGACTGAGACCGTGTAGGTTAGAGGGAGAGTTATCATGAATAAGCGATTATTAGTATTAGCAGCAATGATGTCTGTTTGTAGCAGTAATGTTATCGGTGCATCCGTAGATGTGGGCGCTGAGACGATTAGCGTTGGTACTCAACCAGCTGACCAACCATTTGTTGGTACCATTATTTCAAGTGATCAAATCATGATTAATGATAATTTTCCAGATGGGAGTAATGAGCGTACCATTATTACTTCTGGCACTTTAGATGTAGCGAATCATCAAAGAAGTATGAGTTTTAATGGCGATGGATTAAGCATTGTTGATGTGGCAGGTGCTAACTCTATGGCACCAGGGCCAGATCCAGATGCAGATCCAAGTACTATAAAAATATATTCTACACAGGTTAAGACTACAGGTATAACAGTTAGTGATGGTCAACCCAATGGCCTTATGCTGACATATGATGCTGAGGCTGGTATCCATGCAGGCAATATGCAAATACATGATGTAGCTGCTGGTGAGGCGCCTAATGATGCTGTCAATGTGAGTCAATTGCATGATGCTACTAGTCATATTAATAATGCCATGGTAAATGTGGATAACAAAATTAATAATGCTATGGCTACTATGGATCGTAAAATTAATAAGGCTGGGGCTGCGACGGCTGCTTTATCTGGATTACATTATTTAGATTATAATCCAAATGATAAATGGTCCTTTGCAACCAGTGTAGGCCATTATAAAAATACAACAGCGGGTGCTATTGGTACATCTTATCAACCAAATGAGAATACCATGGTTCATTTTGGGGTTGCTTTAGGTAGTGAAAGTACATTTAATCTCGGCGCCTCTTTTAAATTAGGCTATCAAGATCCTAATTTAAAAATGAGTCGCTTTGAAATGGCACAGCAAATCAAAAATTTACAAGCTGATAATGCTTCCTTACGCGCAGATAATGAAGAACTTCGGGCTGAAGTTAAGGAAATTAAAGTAGCACTACAAAAATTACAATAATGATATATAGGCACGCTCTCGTGAATATAGGATAGTATATTAATGAGAGAACGTACCTATTGCTGTTTGCATGGTGTTGAAACTAATTTTGAATTATATTCACAATATAATGAACTTAAAGTGAAAAATAAGATTGATGTAAATTGTCAGATGCTTTATACTATTCAACATGAGGAAAATTATTTTTTTCGATATATAAGGGTTTTGTGGTATGGTGAGATACAAGGAGAAGGGGATATGAATAGAAAATTATTGTTAATGGTAGGCGTATTATCTGTATTTAGTATGAATGTAATGGCAGAAAAAATTGATGGAAGACTGGTAGATAATACAAGTTATGTTTACTCACAGGACAAGAATCTTGACGTTTCGGCACCTGGACATACTTATACTAATTTAATGCCTGCATTAGATCCTGATGATGTAATAGTATCCGAGCAGATGTTTTCAATAAATTTAAAAAGAGATTTAGTTGATATGAATAGTGCTACATTTGAGACGTCCCTTGATGAGGATCAGCCAGATTTTGATGCTAATCCTGATGCAGACGACGTAGTTCGGCGTACTGTGATCAATGGCAATGGTATTACTATTACTAAAGAAAAGTATCTAGATCCTAATGATAATCCTCCACATGATGATAGCGAACGTGAAATATATAAAACTGTATCTTTAACAAATGACGGCCTTGATAACGGAGGAAATCGTATTACTAACGTTAAAAACGGTGAAAATAGTACGGATGCGGTTAATGTTAGTCAATTAAAGGAAGTAGAGTCTAAAATTTCTAATATCGGTCAAACAGCTATTTCCGCAGCCAATCATTATACAGATTTACAAGTAGCTAAAGTAGGTGCCTCAGCTAATGCATTAGGGGGACTTAAATATTTAGACTATGACCCTAATGATAAATGGAGCTTTGCAACTAGTGTTGGGCATTATAAAAATGCAAGTGCAGTAGCAATCGGGGCTTCTTATCAACCTAATGAAAATGTTATGATTCATGCTGGTTCAGCCTTAGACGGTAATAGTTCTTTTAATATTGGTGCAAGTTTTAAAGTCGGCAGTCAAGACCCACAACTTAAAATGAATAAATGGGAAATGGCACAACAAATTAAGGACTTACAAGCTGACAATGCAGATTTACGTGCTGAACTTCAAGAAATTAAATTGGCACTACAAAAAATAAGATAGTATATATTTTATAAATTATAGGCACAGCCTTATTTGCATAGTATACTTATGCTAATAAGATTGTGCTTATTTTTATGAGAGGAGACCTTTATGTCTAAAAAGAAACTGTTTATTGCTGCATTAGTCGCTGTTGTGGCGATTGTAGTGGGTTGGTATTTCTTGTATTTCACGAAAACCCCTGTGTATTCCTTGAATCTTGCTCGTGAAGCCGTAGAAAAACACGATGTGAATGCTTTCAAAAAACATGTTGATGTAGATTCTATCATCGGTTCAGGCTATGATGATGTTGTGGCTATGCAACTGGAAGATCCTGAAATTAAAGACAACCCACTTAAAGGCCTTGCTGAGGTGATGTTCCAAGGTTTGAAACCTAAGATTGTGCCTATTTTGAGTAATGAAATTTACAATGCCATTGCAAAGCAACCTGAAGATTCAAATCAAAATGCTCGTGAAAAACAAGCAGCTGATGATATGAAAGAAAAAACTGGTATTAAAGATCTTGAGTTCAAAAGCATTGGTTCTGCTACTGTTGATGGCAATAGTGCCGTTGTACCTGTTACATTTAATTCCAAAGAACTTAACCAAGACGTAACATTCAACCTTGCTATGAAGAAACTTGATGATGGTACATGGCAAGCCGTTAAAATCAACAACTTTAAAGAATTTCTTGCTCTTGTAGAACAACATGAAAAACAAGGCAAGAAAAAATAGAGACCTCAAAAATTCTAAATAGTTGTATAATAACAGAATAGAATACACTACACATACAAACAGCCAGTACTGCGATTGCGGTACTGGCTATTTGTGTATCTTAAGATAGCAGATTAGTTGTATTTAGTTTTCTAGTTAGCGATTCTCTGGAAACACAACATGCTCTTGTAGTTTAAACTCCGGATTATTCGTAGAATCAAAGAACTCAATCATATTCCGTAATTTTTGAACTTCATCAGCACTTAAAAAGTTCGGATAAAAGATGGTATAGATAAAACCATAGGTGCCATCATAGGATTCAAAGTTTAGGATTTGAATATCACTATATGGTTCATAACTATGTATGGATAGGCCAGGTATATTATTATTCCATACAACAGCGTAATTAATATACTCTGGTGTTGGGTGGTACCGGTATATATTCCAGAATGAATGTAAATTCCTACTGAAATTGTAATGCCCATCAATGATAAGATTACGAGTATACGGATTATTAGTAAGATTGATAGTAGAAACAAAAAAGGTTATGGATCCTTTTTTGTAATATCTAATATCTTGATAATCTTCTTTACTTTCACCTTCGAATAGGGCATCTTTAGGTACGCGATATTGTATGCCATTTAGATTTTCTATGCGTGAATATTGATTCAACTCATTGAGATTTTTTACCGATGGAAGCACGTAATTGGCGAGTAGATTGTCAGTAGGCACCTTATTCAACACCGGTTTATTATCGAAATAGGCGATACCTGCATGATATAGAGGATACCGTATGGCAAAGCCCATATGTTTAAAGTTGATGGTATCCACGGTCATCGTCGTTTTTTGACCGTTTTTGAGGTAAGGCATTTTCATGCTGTCCCAGGTGCTATAGCTAACAGTAGGGTATGAAAATACAGTCGCCTTTATATCAGAAATATGCTTTTCTGGACTCTTCTTTGCTTTATCTTGTAAGAACTTACGAACGTCCTTATCTGTTAGTTTTTCATAGGCAATTTTAGTGTTGCGCCAATCCTGATCTTTGTAATCTGCATAGTCGATTTCTAGATTAAGACTGCCATTATCAGTTATAACGCGATAATCCTCTATGGTGCGATCTGGATTTTTATACCGGCCAATATTATATTCGCTTTTTATGCCTGCTACGGGGAATGAAAGCCGGATTTGGCTGTATCGATTGTGAACGGAAATAACCGTATTGTGGTAATGCTCGCCACGATATATGGAGGCCTCTTTGGCATAGGCTAGTTCGTTTCTACTAATACCGTTGGCTTTATCGGTGCTCTTTAACGTTTCTACATAATTGGCCACATCCTGTTCAATGGCTGGGGTTGAGGCCTGATAATTTATATACGCATCTTTTGGAATTTTCGCATCCGCATCAGGAATGTTGACGTTGATGGCCTTTACTGGCGACAACATAGTGCTCATGATGAAAGCACCTACTAATAGTGGTAGTTTTTGCATATTAACCTCTCCTGCTTATATCATCTCTTTTATAGGAGCTATAACAATACTTATATTCTCTTTATTAAGTATAATTATATAACTTTCCTATATGTTAAGCAGTAATAAGTTTGCATGCCTCTATGCACTAAATTTTACACATCTACTCATTTATACTAAAGGTGTAAACAGCGTTAGCTTTCATCAAGATTAGTAAGGTAAAAGGGGGATGTCCTATGAATCAAGGTTTAGTGCGCCAAATTAATGATATCGTTAGACCCTATCGCAAAGCGCGGATGGGTCTGCTCATTGTGATTAGCGATCCTGTTGGCCAAAGTGGTCCGACGCCACCGTTGGCATGGCAGTATATGATTGGCCGAAATTGGTATAAGCATACGATTCATGGCACGGCGTCCGTGAATGGTGTACATGGACAGCAGCCGGTGGAAATGACCTTGTTTGCATGGCCTGAAAATCGGATTGCGGACTGGCACAGCGTGGGCGGTTGGTATACGCAGCGGTATGGGTATCCTTGCGTGCTCTGCGTGTCTCCTACGGGGCATACCAAGATGCTTCGTTATGATCATGGCAAGATGCGGTATGGCGATGACTTAGGGGACTGGGATCCTCATCAGATTGAGACCTATGGTAGCACTGTTTTAGGTGAAAGCTACGCTTGTACGGGCATTGACGTTGATTATCGGCGTATGCAATTTCCTGAGTTTAATCGTCAAGATGGCATTCATTTTGGTGCTTTATCTGATTATATTGGCAGTGAATATATTTTACTATTCCCCAAAAGGCGTATTAGTTTAGTACGTAGAGGAATATGGCGCCATTCGATTGAAGACCTCGCTAATATATGTAATGTTCCCTTTGATATAGTGGAGCAAACCTATCTCGATACGCCTGATGACCCAACGGAATATAGGGAAACCTTTTATGCTCTGTATGTGCGAAAATCAAGATTACAAGAAGTATTTGGCGTTTTGAAACGAACCCTTATGTCTAGAGCCATTACTTGGATGCTTTGTATCACACCAAGAGGGTATATGTATCATATTTCCCCATGTACAAATAGTGATACGGGGCTAACAACCAGCACCTTACCTAACATTGCATATGACCCACACGCCGATGAATTTTTGGACCTTCTCGCTAAAGATAGATGGGAACTATGTGGTAACTATGGACTGTTTTCACTTGATACATACAAATCATTTATGGAAACACAAGATTGCTACATCAAAACGATTTTGCCAGATCCAGAATTTACCTATTGCGCTCCATCAGTCATGACCGTCATAACAGGGCACAATATCATTCAGAACTTGCTGAAAACGCCATGTGTATGGGCATAAAAATAGCATATATATCGTCAAATACGAATAAACCATAAAACAATAGGCACAATGCTTCTCAGCATAGTATACTTATACTAAGAAGTGTTGTGCTTATTTTATGTTGAGAGAAGAGGGTGTAATATGATGCGTCGTAGCTTATTTATGATGGCGATGGCATTAGCTTTTACTATGAATGTTAATGCCGTAGAGATTGAGGTGCCGGCCGGACAACCTTCTGTACCTGGTGCAGACAGGAAAATTCCTGCAAATGCCTATGAAAATTATTCACATATCAATGAGCCTGCTGTTAAGGAGGTAGACGCATATGTGGCGTATGTTAAGTCTCATCCGAGAGCCTCAGATTCATTGATAACAAAAATTAATCAAGAGAAACCTGGATATGATAAAGCCGTTAGATTAGCAGAGTTTTCACAATCTACTGTTGTTTTGGTGCATGACAAAGCTAATGCGATTCGTTTCTCTGTGCCTGATGTTAGTATTCGAGGCGACGTGGTTACATCAAATACAGAAAAAAGACCATTATATGCTATTCGGAGTCTTACTGGATTTTTGCTTGTAGGTCCTCCTCATAGTAAGCAAATAAAGGGTTATGAGCATGGAAAGTATACATATGACAATTTAAAACAGACCTCTTGGAAATTCGTGTCGGATGCTAAAGAACATGTGATGTATACTGAATTCACTCCGTCTAATTCCAACCATACGTATGGCATTACATATGGTCGTTCTGTGACGAAGAATGATCCGTTTCAAAATCGACCTGCTGAAGTAGTTATGAGTAATTATATTATTCCGTCTATTGAATCGCTAGTGGGATTGGATTCTTATTCTAAGGCTGAAAGCTGGGGTAATTTTACGTATCGTATTCCCAAAACCGCTAAATTGATTAGTCAAACTATAGAAGAAGGTCGGTATGAGGTGCGAACCTATGAAGATAAGGGAATCATGATTCGTGTTATACGTCATGTATTTAAGAAAGATAATATAGATCGTTCTGGCGCCAGACCTCAAATACTGTGGTTTTTGGATAAATATGGCGACCTTGATATGCCTACACAATATGCTACTGTATGGAATAATGGCTTGCCAGGATTCTTGATTGATCGTCAAATAACCAAAGGTAACTCGTACTTGAGACACTATACAAAAGATTCAGTATATGCTTATAGTTATCGAATTCTTTATGATGAAAGTATGTCCTTATATAATCATAAACAGTTGAGAGATATGATTGAATATGTAGACTTTGATAATACAAGAACACTTCAAAAGGAACCGCAATGGAGAGTAGACGGGACCTATAAGAAGCAGTTAGAAGCAAATTCGGTTTATATTCCTTCGTATATGAAGAAAATAGCACTTTATAATCAATAAGATTATATTAATTTATAGTTTTGAGAGACTAGGAGAGAATGATGAGAACAAAATTTATAGTATTTAGTTTGGGTATTGCTGTATTACTGGCTGGCAATATGAGTTCTGTTGCTTCTTTGAACATAATGGGAGCAAAGTGACGAAGATTATCATAAGCGATAATTAAGTGATTTTTTATAAGAGGAGGTGACTATTAGTGTCATAGGCAGGTGTTGAGATTATCCGTGTAGAAAATCTTTATAGAATAAATCATCGTAGTTTAGTTTTATATATTTACCTGTGAAATATGCAGTGATATTGAATTATACCTGTATAACAGGTATAATAAAGGAGAAATATTCTATGATTATTAGTTTCAAGGATAAGGACACGGAAAAAATTTATCATCAATTATTTACTAAACGATTTTCTCTTTCTATTCAACGTTTAGCATTGAGAAAATTAATTTTGTTAGATAATGCTGCCTCGATTAATGATTTACGATGGCCTCCTGGTAATAGATTAGAATTGTTAAAAGGTGACAGAATAGAGCAATATAGTCTTAGGATAAATAATCAGTATAGGATTTGCTTTCAAGTAAAAGATATAAATTGTTTTTATAATGTTGAAATTGTGGATTACCATTAAAGAGGTTATACTTATGAAAAATTATATTCCTACTCCAACAATTAGTGAGATGTTAAAAGAAGAATTTATGGAACCACTTGGCTTGACAGCTTATCGACTCGCCAAAGATATTAAAGTACCTGTATCAAGAATTCAAGAAATTTTACATGATAAGCGGAGAATCACTGCTGATACGGATTTACGGCTTTGTAAATATTTTGGTATGTCTAATGGTTTTTTCTTGAGAGTTCAAATGGATCTTGATTTACGTGAGGCTCAAACAAATAGTCGTTTACTTGAAACGTTACAGTCAATAGAACGGTGTAGCGCTATTCCAACAGATGATATATAAAACAATAAATTGAAATTAATCGATTTATCTGCTACACTATACATATGAATAATGATTCTTAATGTTATATGTAGATAAAGGAGTTCCTATGTTATTTGTAGAATATCCAAAATGCACAACGTGCAAAAAAGCAAAGAAGTTTTTAGATGATCATCATATTGAGTACACAGACCGTGATATTAAATCTGAAAATCCTACAGCTGAGGAAATCGCTGCATGGTATCCTCAATCTGGTAAGGATTTGAAAGCATTCTTTAACACGTCTGGCTTGATTTATCGTGAGCAACAATTAAAGGATAAGTTGCCAGGTCTTAGCGAAGAGGAAAAATTAGCTTTGTTGGCATCCAACGGTATGCTCGTAAAGCGTCCAATTTTGGTATTAGAAGATAAGGTCTTGGTAGGCTTTAAAGAAAAAGAATGGATGGAAGCTCTCAATTTGTAAAAAAGTGTATATGCGATTTTTAGTGTATGTGTTGTGTGGGGTATTACTGGCTCCTACTGTGTGGGCCAGTGATACGGCGCCATCTACGAAAAATGGACAAGTGAATACTGAGGAATTTCATATTTCGCCGGCCTATTTGCCGGACCATCAGATTGGTGAAAGCGGACCGTTGGTAATGGATACAACAGAGCGTAAAACGACGCGGTATTCTAATGTTGATGCGGTGAATTCCGCTATCAATGCAGTGGCTGTGTCCAATATCAACAATGATATGCATACCAATGGTAAAGCATGGATGAAACGAACCACCGTGGCGCTTAGCTTTCAGAAGGATTGGAAGCCCCTCTACAGCGCAGAAACGGTGCAGCCCATAGGCCATTATGATGACAAATCCCGCCAAGTTTGGTTTACCCAAGGTTCCGTGGCGCGCGCTGCGGACATTGGTACGACCCTTAACAGCGGTTTTGGCTATCGCCGCATCAGCAGTGATGACCATCATTTGCATGGCGCGAACCTGTTTTATGATCACCGTTTCAAGGGCCAGCATAGACGTATGAGTGCTGGTCTTGAATATCTTTCTGGTGAAAGCGAGTTCCGTTTCAACTATTATCGTGGTATGAGTGATGAACATATGGTCAATGGTGCATTGGAACGTATTACCGATGGCTATACCGTGTCCTATGGAAAAACCTTTAAAAATGCGCGCTGGGCTCGCATCTATGGAGAAGCCTATCATTGGACTCTGGACCGTAGTGCTGATAAAAACGGATTGCGACTTGGCACTGAACTGCAACTAACACCGCGGGTGTCCATTGATATGGGATTCAATAAACCAGAACACTCTTCCGGTAGTGCCTATGGCAAAATCATGTTCCGCCTTGCTGGTACCGATATGGCGTGGTACGGTGGAAAACACAAACTCGATACAGAATCTACAGTGCGATCTAAAATGCTTGAAACAGTGAGACGAGCTAATACGATTGTTGTAGAATAATAGAATGGGGCTGTAACAAACAGCCTCATTTTTAGACTCATCGGAAAATATCCGCGAATGTTATTAAAAAAGATATAAGTGCATAGAAGTACACAATTTAAAACGTTAAAAATATGCTATAATTAATATACTATTTATAATTTAGAGAGAGTGTTTATTATGCATATTACAAAGCCTCTACTATGGCTGTTAGAACCGTATATCGTATACAAAGCCTATTTGTGGGGGCTT
Source organism: Veillonella sp. ICM51a (assembly GCF_000524355.1). Classification (NCBI taxonomy): domain Bacteria; kingdom Bacillati; phylum Bacillota; class Negativicutes; order Veillonellales; family Veillonellaceae; genus Veillonella; species Veillonella sp. ICM51a. The sequence goes on along the minus strand of NZ_JAPX01000047.1, from coordinate 35,047 downwards.
CGTTTTTATTCGCATCCTGTGACTTGGGAAGGGGAACCCGATTGGTTTTCTTTAACGCTAACCACATTACTTGCCATTGATGCCATTGTATTGCCGTTATTACTGCTATATCTGCCTGCGTGCAATCCAGATAAGAACGTTCCACGATGGATTATAAAAATCGTTAGCCCTCTAGATCGTTTTGTGGCTTGGGTTGAAAGTAAACAACTTGGGGCCGTATGGATGAAAATTATCGGTGCCTTATGGGCATTTTTTATATATCTCGTGCCTGTCTATATCGGTGGACAATTAGCTATGGCCGTTGTTGTAGCACTTATTTATGATGTACTCATCTGGGCAACCATGCAAGTATAATCAATCCATATAGGGAATTGTGGAATCCTTATATAAATATAGAAATAGAAAAATCGCGACTAGTTAATTAGTTTCTAATCAACTAGTCGCGATTTTTAATTTATTAGACATCAGTAAGTCCTTTTTAGAATTAGAACAGGCCTGTTTTAATTTGCAGAACATATATAAGGCTCATTAGAAATAGAACAGGCCTGTTTTAATTTGCAGAACTATATATAGGGCTCATTGGAATTAGTACAGGCCTGTTCTATTTTGTAGGACACATATATTTGTCTATTGGCTTTTATCTCCAAGTGTGAGCATTAAGAATACGATGGATAGGATATATGAATAACCGCTCATGTATTTCTGTAATAAACACATGCATAATTAGAATACAGTTAATAAAATCAGTAATTATCTAGCTTTATCCAAACACATGATGCGCACTATTAAAATTAATCTAAGCTTTGCCCTTATTCTGAATGGTATTGCCATTATCTTAGCCATGATTGGTACACTTTCACCAGTATGGGGCGCCCTCGTACACAATGGGGGGGCTTACTCGTAGTACTTAACTCTGCATTATTGTTGTCCTGGAAATATAAAACTAATTCTGACGAAGACAGAAATCCATATGTAGGCAAACTTGTAAGTAATCAATAATCTATATGTAGGAAAACTTGTAAGCAATCAATAATTCATAGTAGAATACTCTCAAAAGGAGGTTTATCATGAATACATTAGAATGCATAAAAACACGTCATAGTACACGTAAATTCAAATCTGAACCGATTGCACAAGAATTGCTCGACACCGTTATCGATGCAGGTCGTCGCGCGCCAACAGGGGGCAATTTACAACCTACACATTTTATGGTCATTACCAATCCGGATGTGTTGAAAGAACTAGTAACCCTTGTTCAAGAAGAGTATGGTAAGACAGAAGTAACGGAACAAACGCCACCATACATGGTGAACATCATTAAAATGTCCAAAGAGGGCAAATTTGTATTCCACTACAATGCACCGGTGCTCATCGTATTGGCTCATAAACCTGTGCTAGCCAATAATTTCTCTGATACAGCTTGTGCTATGGAAAACATGATGCTTGCCTGCAACGAACTAGACTTGGGATCCTGCTGGGTGAACCAATTACGTCACCTACAAGACAACGAACGCATAATCAAACGCCTTCGCGAACTTGGCATGGGCGATGATGAAAAAGTATATGCAAGCCTTGCCATCGGCTATCCAGACTTGCCAAATGGACTAAATCGCAGAGAACTCAATATCAAAGGAAATCCTGTAACCTATATTGACTAATAGCTACACACCGAAGGGTCGCATATGCGACCCTTTTCATTTTTTAAAAAAATGAAAATACACTTGCAAACATACCTATATGGGTATATAGTATATATAATAGTAAATACCTATGGGGGTATAGATATAAATTAGTAATACTATTACTAATGATACAGTTTAGTTGGAGGCAACTATGGCAACGCGAAGCACAATAAAAGATTGGTTTGTCAATCATACGAAATTAATACAAAAGGCAATGAACACACTAGATCATTCAGATGTAGTATCTATGCCTGTTATGCCCATCCATTGGAATAGCGTATCGCAAGAAGTTTTAACCTGGACCATGCTCGTTGATATGGCTGTTGTAGATGAAAAAACAACTCATACAAATTCATATCATACTTAAGGATAAATATATTCCTAATACTAAAGGGTGCATGTGGTTGCACATCGAAAATGAGTTTTTGATGTGCAATCCCATGCACCCTTTTTTTTATAATCTTTATAAATTCCTAATGGATTCTAATGTAAAATGCTATATTGCGATTAGCTAAATATAGATTAGCGTCCATGGCGGATGTGTGGGTGTTTTGAAGCCGACTTTGGCCCTGCGGAGCCCACAGGGCGGAGACAGACCCTTGCTTTATGCAGTTTTATAAATTCTTAAAGCACTTATTGTGTGGAATAGATGAGGGGGCAAAATGACTTCGGGCTCCGCTTGCGCAGTAGCGTGTCATTTTTCCCCCTCATCTATGAGCTTATAAGTTGCTGAAGAATTTACAAAGATGCATTGACCGCTTAATGGAAAATTGTGTACAATTATTTTAGAAATATTAATGTGTGTGTAATGGAGGGCTAGTTAATGGCAAAAATAGGTACATTAGCAGGTTATAATCGCGTTTCAGAGGTTCCAGAAGATGATTATTTAATGTTGGAAAATCAATTGGGATTTCCTTTGTATGTAGTAGCTAAGGAAATCGTAAATGCTTATCGTCCGCATTTGGAACCTTTGAATTTGACATATACTCAATACATTGTCATGATGGCATTGTGGCAATATGGTGAATTATCCGTCAAGGAATTAGGGCAAGTGTTGCGCCTCGATTCTGGTACATTGACGCCGTTGCTTAAGAAATTAGAACTAAAAGGGTTCTTAAAACGTAAACGCAGTCGTAATGATGAACGGGTGGTAATGGTTACTCTTTCAGAAGAAGGCCATGCACTTCGCAAGAAAGCTATCGATGTGCCTAAGAAACTAGTAGCTAGCACGCAAGAAGTTTTTACTGTTCATGAAGCTGCTGAATTGAGAAAGTTGCTTAATAAATTATTAGATACCATTGATGCAGCGCATGGTGTTATCAATCCTGAAGATATTAAACGATAAATATGATATAATTTAATTAGATATTGTATTATTGGGTCATTGGGAGTAGACCTAGTGTTACCCGTTTAGGGTGGAGGCGAACATTATGAATAAGAAATTAGTGACTACATTTGCTCTTGCAGCAACATTATTAGTTGGTTCTGTGGCGAGTGCTGCTGACTGGAACGGTTTGGCAAATTACCCAGAAGTGCCAAACAGTGCTAACGGTACAGAAACTTACTACTTTGACAAAGCATCTCAATTTAATTTGATCGATGGTAGCCGCAACTATGTATTCGGTATTAATGTAGTAAATATGCATAACAACCAATACGGCGAAGCTACATTGTTCAAATATATTGTACATCCTAGCTTGCACACTGTATATCGCTTTGCTCCAGATGGTCAATTGTACCAAATTAATCCTGGCACAAACGAATTCAACATGTTCAAAGCTGCTTGGAAAGAAGTATATGGCACAGAGTTTGCATTCCCTGATGTAAATGCTGTTCCTGCAACTGTAAACGTTCATGCATAATAATTAAATACTTATAATGATACGTATAATGGTGAAAGTTCTTTATAAGGGGCTTTCACCATTGTTGTATATATATGAATGTATAGATATCATATAATTATGATGTTGATAGATTGTATGTTAGGTGAAAGTCTATTAATTGTATGTTAGGTGAAAGCTTAATAATTATTTTAGGAGGTAAGGATGGCAAAATCTGAATTTGCGCAGGCCTATACGGAACGCATGTTCCCCGATATTGCATCGCCAGCAGGATATATAGACCCTGAGTTTGAAGATCTATTTGAAAACTTTGCCTTTCACGAGGTTATTATAGAGGATGGCTGTAATGTAGCAGCGCATAGCCGTTTCTTGGCCATTTTAGCTACCTTGGTTGGGGTAGGTGCTACAGATGAATACTCGTTGATGATGCCAGCTGCGTTAAATTTTGGTGTCATTCCCGATGAAATCGTGGAACTTATTTATCAAGCGGTACCGTATCTTGGCATCGGGAAGGTGCGTCCGTTCTTTAAGATTACTAATAAGATACTCGATTACCGAGATGAAGAAATTCAAAACCCACATCGTAGCACGATTACCAGTGAAAATCGCCTTGAAAAGGGCATCGAAAAGCAAGTGGAAATCTGGGGCGAAGGAATGCATAACTTTTACCAATCGGGATCTGAAGATACGCGTCATATCAATAAATGGTTAGCCAATATGTTTGGCGATTACTATACTCGTAAAGGGCTTAGAACTAAACAACGCGAGCTCATTACCTTTTGTTTTCTCATGGCGCAAGGCGGTTGTGAAGCGCAGCTTAAGGCGCATGTCATTGGTAATTTGAACGTAGGAAATGATAAGAGATTTCTGATTAGCATTGCCTCCCAATGTGTGCCGTATATTGGCTTTCCTCGTGTGTTGAATGCATTGTCTTGCATTAATGCGGGCTTTGCCGAATGGGAAGCAAATCAATAAATGGAACACAAATCAATAAATGAGAAGCCAATTAATGAATTGGAAATAAATCAATACATGATGTAGTAGCCAAGTGCTATTAGATAACAAGGAGTAGTATGATTCTTTCTGGATTAAGTTTAATTATGATTATCGCGTCCATTCCGGCGCTAATCATTGCTGCTGCAGGGCACGAGTATGCTCATGCTAAGGCAGCAGATTTACTGGGTGACCCTACACCGCGTATGATGGGGCGCCTTACGATGAACCCTTTTGTACACCTTGATCTCATTGGATCTTTGGCCTTGATTATAGGTGGATTTGGCTGGGCCAAACCAGTTGTTGTAAATCCCACCAATTTTAAGGACCCGCGGACCGATGATATGATTGTATCCATCGCAGGGCCTATGGCGAATCTTGTGATGGCCTTTATCGGCTACGTTGTTATGCGATGCTTGGAAGCAGCGAACCTATTGGGCAATGACTCCTTGTACCTCGTATTGTTTCTCATCGTCGTGTACAACATTAACTTTGCCATCTTAAATTTGATGCCTGTGCCACCACTCGATGGTAGCCATATTTTGATGAACTTCTTGCCTCTTAAATGGCAAATTCATGTAGCACGATTTAGCATGGTTTCCTTGCTCATCTTGATCGTTATATTAAATTCACCGATTGCTTCGCACATCTTTGTGCCCTTGCAAAAATCGATTCTTGGTGGTTTTGAAAGTATCGTTAACTTGGTGCTATAACCCAACAAAACAGTCCTTTAAATTTAAAAAAGCTATTAGTTGATTGTATATAATCAACTAATAGCTTTTGTGTTTTAGGTGAAAGGGCCCTATATGTGGTCCTGCAAAATAGAACAGGTCTGTTCTATTTTAAAACAAGGGATAATGTTAAATGCGTCCTTGTTCTTTTAGTTCCGCTAGTAATTTTACGATGCGCGGGCCACAGCCTTTGCCACCACAGGCACCAGTGCCTGCTCTAGTCGCTTCTTTGACAGCTGGAAATGTATGAGCCCCATTAAAAATGGCCTCTTTAATCGTTTTGCGTGTAATGCTACGGCATGTACACACCTTTGTTAATTTGTCCAGAATTGCCTCTGGTACTTGGTTATTTTCAAATTCCATATATTCCTCTTTGACTCACACGAGTCATTATATACTAAATTACATCGAAACTTTACGATATAGTTTAGTATAGCATAGAAAAGGTTGTTTTGTTAAGTACATATAACATGGTCGAAGATGATATACTATAAGCATTATAAATTATACTTGGAGGTTAATATGTTACGACGTATAGTAGCAGCGACTATGATTGGTGCTTTAGCACTCACATCAGGTTGCGCATTTCATAATCCCTTTGCCAAGAAGGCAGAGCCTGTAACCTATGAAGCGGTGGTGCAGAGTGAGCTTTCACCAGAAGAAAAGGTAGATAAGCTTGTGGCTAATATGTCCGATGCAGACAAGGTAGGCCAGCTGTTGATGATTGGTATTCACGGCACAACCTTGAATGATGATGCGAAATTTATGCTCAATGAATATCGAGTGGGTGGCATTATCCTGTTCGACCGCAACATGGAGAGTAAGGAGCAGGTGAAAACACTCATTACCGATATTAATAAGGCCGGTAAAAGTGCGGGACTTACGCCATTGTTCATCGGTATCGACCAAGAGGGCGGCGCCGTGGCGCGTATGGAGGACAAGTTGATTAAGGTGCCCCCTGCAGAAGAGCTGGGTCAAGGTTCTGTTGACCATGCAGCAAATCTAGCCAAACAAGTAGGGACTGAACTTAAGGACCTTGGATTTAATATTAATTTTGCGCCTGATGCGGACTTGGGATTAACCTATGGTCGCTCATATAGTACGAATCCCGACCAAGTCGTGAAGTTTGCAGGTGCGGTAGGCAAAGCTTATGACGAATCTGGCTTATGGTATTCGTACAAGCATTTCCCTGGCATTGGTAAAACCGATGTAGATTTACATGCAGACACTAGCGTGGTGCCTGTGTCTAAAGATGCGTTACTCGCTGAGGATACAAAGGTATTTGTAGACCTTATTAAACAGTCGAAACCGAATACGTATATGATTATGGTATCCCATGCGATGTATCCACAAATCGACCCTAATCATCCGTCTAGCTTATCCAAGAAAATCATCACTGATTGGCTTCGTAAAGATATGGGCTATAACGGCGTCGTCGTTACCGATGATATGGACATGGGCGCCCTTGCCAAACACTATACCTTCGGCGATATGGCTGTTCAATCCATCCAAGCTGGCAGTGACATTTTACTCGTATGCCATGAGTATGAACATATGCAAGAGGCCTATAATGGGCTTATGAAAGCCGTTAAAGATGGCACTATTTCTAAGGAACGTCTTGATGCGTCTGTAAAACGAATTTTGCTCATGAAAATGAATCATGGTGTATAAATACTAGGTTAATCCATAGTATATAGTGTATTCATAACAACGTATTTATCCCCTCATACAGGACTTTTTGATACCGATAGAGAATTACTAAGTATAGTTATTCTCTATCGGTTTATTTTTTATTCGTTAGGAGTGAAGTATATGTCTCGGAGAATTATGTTGAACGGCACGTCGTATTTTGGGCAAGGTGCGATTCAGGAGATTGTAAACGAAATTAAGAATCGCCATTTTAAAAAGGTTCTCGTTACATCTACGCCTGATTTATTTGAGTTTAAGGTTGCTACGAAGGTTACGGATTTGCTTGATGCGGCAGGCATTGCTTACGATGTATATGACAATATTAAGCCGAATCCAACCATTGAAAATGTAACATCTGGTGTGGCTACTTGTAAGTCGGCTGGTGCTGATGTAATCGTTGCTGTAGGCGGTGGCAGTGCTATCGACACGAGTAAGGCTATTGCTACGATTATGACAAATCCTGAATTTAGCGATGTGCGTAGTCTTGAAGGCTTGGCGCCTACAAAACATCCTTGCTTGCCGATTATCGCTGTGTCTACTACATCCGGTACGGCAGCAGAGGTTACCATCAACTATGTTATCACTGACGTGGAAAAGAACCGCAAATTTGTTTGCGTAGACCCTCATGACATTCCAATTATCGCTATAATCGATCCTGATATGTCCGCGTCTATGCCAACCGGCCTATGTGCTTCTACGGGGATGGATGCCCTCGTTCATGCCGTAGAAGGTTACATTACTAAAGGTGCGTGGGAACTCACTGATATGCTTCATTTGAAAGCTATCGAAATCATCGGCCGTTCCTTGCGCAGCGCAGTGGCTGGCGAATATGCAGGTCGCGAAGCGATGTCCGTAGGCCAATATATTGCGGGCATGGGCTTCTCTAACGTAGGACTTGGCATTGTTCACTCTATGGCCCATCCATTGAGTGCTGTGTACGATATCCCTCATGGTAAGGCTTGTGCCATGCTATTAACAGCCGTATTGAAATTCAATGCCCCTGAAACAGGTGCTAAATACCGTGAAATTGCGCGCGTTATGGGCGTGCCTAATGTGGATGCTATGGATGAAAGCGCCTACCGTCAGGCTGCCATCGACGTTATCCAAAAACTAGCCGACGACGTAGGTATTCCTAAATCCCTCAGCAAAGCTGGCGTAAAACGCGAAGATATTCCATTCCTCGCTGAATCTGCTTTCAACGACGCATGTACGCCAGGTAATCCACGAGATGTAACCATTGATGAAATCATTGGTATTTATGAATCTATATTCTAATTAAGTGTAATTAATAACAATATGGTACAGCATCTATATGGTAAATCATTACTCATATAGATGCTGTTCTTTTTTTGCTCACGAATTCGTGAGCAAGATATTTACATTATGTAAATATAAGGATATACTGTGAGTAAAGCGGTCAGGAGGTGTGAAAATGAAGCATACTGGGCATACAAAGAATACAGAAAATATAGGGTTGATTGAAGATTTGCGAACGGAATTTAAAAGTGATGTTAAGAAACTTTCAGAAGAAACAATAGTTGAGGCCGTTGTAGCATTGGCAAATACAGAGGGTGGTACATTATATATTGGCGTAGAGGATGATGGGACGATTACGGGCGTGCATAAAAACCACCAGTCTACAGCGGGGTTAAGTGCTATGATTTTTAATCGTACGGTACCTAATGTTTCTGTTAGTACAGATATTATGTACAGTTTTACAAAACCTATTATTAGTATTGCGGTTCCAAAGAGTTATGAGTTGATTTATACGTCGAGTGGACGGGCATTACAACGACGGTTAAAAGGGGATGGCACGCCAGAAAATTACCCGATGTTTTTACGTGATATTCGGCGTTATATGGTAAATGCCTATGGTCTAGATGTGTCGGCCTATCCGGTGTTAGATGCGACATTTGATGATTTGTCCTTGCTTGAGTTTGAAAGAATGCGCTCCATGATTTCTAAGTATAGAGGAGATCAGTCGCTACTTGAGCTGGATAATTTAAAATTAGCTCAAGCCTTACAATTAGTACAAACCGTAGATGATACCGTTCATCCAACAATGGCTGGATTGATACTACTAGGTAAAGGTGAGCGAATCAGGGATTTAATACCGACTGCAGAGTCTGCTTTCACCATGATGAAAGGCACTAAATTAATTAGGAATGTATCAGAGCATATCCCTGCACTGCAGGCCATTGAGCGCTGTATTGAATCGTTAGATTTAGTCAATATGATGACGGAGCTATTTCCTGGTCCGGTTGCTGTTCGATTGATGGATATAGATCCTATTTCTTTTAGAGAGGCATTAGTAAATGCTTATTCTCATAGGGATTACACAGAAATGGGGCGCATTCGTGTTGAAATTAACGATGAGCAAATATCAATCACGAGTCCTGGCGATTTTATGCAAGGGATTACACCCAATTCCGTATTGTTTGCAGAACCTCGTAGTCGTAATACCGCATTAGCCGATTCTTTCAAACGAATCGGATTGGCTGAAAAGACGGGGCGTGGTGTGGATAAAATTATTGAACCATCACTATTTGCAGGGCGTCCGGTACCTCGATATGACGAGTCTACAAGTACTTATGTGCGCGTTGTTTTTGATAAGGCACCCGTAGATGATAATTTTGTTACCCTAATTGTACAAAATCAGGTCAAGTCCAATATGGAACTTAGCTTAAGAGGGTTATTGGTTTTGTATAGTATACGTAAACTCAAACAATCTAGTATGGACGATATTATCCATGATTGTCAGTTATCTCCTGCTATCTGTGAAATGAATGTTCAACAATTATTAAAGATGAATATTATCCAATCGATCGATATGGATGGTAAGCAGTTGTATTATTTGAATACTGCTGATTATGTATATCGATTACATGGAACCTCGCAAGTATATGATGTTACACCGACTTATGGAAATCCATATATTAAAGCCTTCCATTCGTTGCTCAATGCTGTTGATCAAGTGACGCGTACAGACGTGGCCAATGCACTAGGTATTTCTAAACCGCAGGCGTATCGGCTCATTATGAAGTTATTCAATAAGGGAATTCTTGAAAAAGTAGGAAACGGAAAGTATACTAGTTATAAATATACTGATACGTATGTAGCGGAGAAACTTCGTTTAGAACGGATGACAGAGAAATCGTTATTGCCGTCCATTTAGAGAATCCTACATAGATTAGACTGATGTTCGATATATTTTCCACGAGGAGGAGAATGCATGAAACTATGGAAACTAAATAAACGCAGCTCTACCTTGGCAGATATGTCGATGAATCGCATATTACTATCTGAACTCATTGTTAAAGGGGCCTTAGTAGGGATTATCGCTGGATTCTTTGGCGCAGCCTATCGATATTTAATCCTTGAGTCTGAGCATATCAGGTGGCATCTAATGGGCGATATTTCCTTGGAATGGGCCATTGGTTGGCTCATTGCTATGGTCATATTCGCCTTTATTGTTGATCGATTGTTAACGTGGGCGCCATTATCTGGTGGTTCCGGTATCCCTCAAATTGAAGGGGAAATGCTCGGTTTATTCGACATGAAGCCGTATCGTACGCTCATTTCCAAGATGATTGGCGGCGTACTCACGGGCTTTGCAGGATTTTCCGTGGGCCGTGAAGGGCCAGCGGTGCAAATTGGCGGCTCTGCCGGTAAAATTGTGTCGTATTGGATGAACTCTGGATTGCGTGAACAGCGGATTCTTACCTCCGCTGGAGCTGGAGCTGGTCTGACCGCTGCCTTTAGCGCACCTGTATCCGGCGCCATGTTCGTTTTTGAAGAGGTGCACAAAAGCTTTTATCCGTACCTCGTCATTCCTACTTTTGTGGCTACGCTCATATCGAACTACATTACGGTAACTATCTTTGGCCTTACGCCGGCCCTCGGATTTTCCGTAACTTCAGGGATGCCGCTTGATTATTTTCCGGTTCTGCTCGGTGTAGGTATTTTAATGGGGCTCTGCGGTGTATTGTTTTGCCGCATGATATTTGCCTTTAAGCGTTTCTTCGAGTGGATGAAATGCTCTCGTTTCTTAAAACTTGTGATTACTTTTGTGACTGTGGCCGTTATCGGCTTTGATTCCCAGCTTTTATTGGGCGGTGGCAATGATCTAGTAGGCCAGCTAGCCTTTCAATCTCATGGTGTATTGCTTCTCGGTGGCATTGTGCTGGGTAAAATCTTGCTCACTACCTTTTGTTATGGCAGCGGCGCACAGGGCGGCATCTTTCTACCGATGCTTGTTATCGGTGCATCAGCCGGTGCTTTTTGTGAAAGCCTGCTTTCATCGGCAGGGTTAATATCTCCAGATTTTGTACCTCAATTTGTTCTTTGTGCCATGGGTGGCATGCTAGCGGCCGCTATGCGTACCCCAATTTTGGCGATTTTACTCGTTCTTGAAATGACGGATAGCTTTTCTAACATCTATGCCATCGGCATTGTTACCATCGTGGCCTACTTGGTGGCAGAACTCTTAAAAGAACCACCTATTTATGATTCCTTATTACAAGCCATGACAGGTCAAAGCAACCTAGAAAATGTTCAAACCTTCTTCCAAACCAAGGTCCCTGTAGTAGCATCCTATGTGGATACACAATTGCAAGACCTCAACTTGCCAGAGGGGACTTTAATCGTTAGCATTCGCCGGAATGGAACATACATCGTGCCTCTAAACGATGTAAAACTACAACCGGGCGATGAACTACAAGTATCGTGCGAACGAGGACGATTAAAAGCAGCAAAATCGTATTTCCAATCTAATTAGTTTAATTATGCTTGTAAGGTGAGCTACCTCAAAAAAGCCGACACGCTATCGCGCTAAAGCGGGACCCGAAGTCGTTTTTTCGAGGCAGCTCACCTTTTTTATTTCTTCAAGTATAGATTGGAAATATGTTTTCTCTGTTTTATTGTGGAGAAGTGTAAGGGGGTGCTAAAAGTGACTTTGGCCCTGCGGAGCCCGAAGGGCGTAGTCAGACCCGGCCGGTGGAGCTTTTAGCACACCCTTACTCTTATCTCCCTTTAGTATTTCTGTTATACTTACTATATATAACAGGAGGTGTCGATATGAAGACGTATTCTTTTCCGTATGATTATAAAAGTGTAGATGTGTCTATTGATGAGCGGTTTGTGCAAGGGGCTCTTGTGTCTAATGCGGCGGCGTATGTAGCTGAGAAGAGTCCCGCTGAGCTTGTAGAGGAGGCTCTTGATCATCCGATTAACAGTCTGCCTCTTGAAGAATTGGTTAAGGGAAAACGCAATATGGTTATTATTACGAGTGACCATACGCGCCCTATGCCAAGTAAGGTGACGTTGCCTATTTTGCTTCGTCGTATTCGCGCGGTGAATCCGACAATTGATATTACGATTCTGATTGCTACTGGATTTCACCGGGCCATGACGCACGATGAGATGGTGCATCGGTTTGGCGAGGATATCGTGAATAACGAAAAACTGATCAATCATGACTCTGAGGATGCTGAGAATATGGTGGAAATCGGCACGTTGCCATCTGGCGGCAAGTGTGTCATCAATCGTTTGGCGGTAGAAACGGAATTGCTCATCTCCGAAGGGCTAATTAATCCTCATTTCTTTGCGGGCTTCTCGGGCGGCCGCAAATCCGTGTTGCCTGGCGTTGCCTCCAAGGTGACGGTGTTGGCTAATCATTGTGCTGAATTTATTGAAAGCGAGCATTCCCGAACCGGTAAAATCGATGAAAATCCAATTCATAAGGATATGTTGTACGCCGCACGAAAAGCGAATTTGCAGTTCATCCTAAATGTTATCATCGATAGCAAAAAGGAAATCATCAAGGCTGTAGCGGGTGATTGTGTAGATGCCCATAAGGAAGGATATGAGTTTATTCGTTCCTTGTCCTCTGTGAAAGCTATTCCTGCAGATATCGTTATCACAAGTAATGGTGGATATCCATCTGACCAAAATCTATATCAATCCGTAAAGGGTATGACTGCTGGCGAAGCCTCTTGTAAGGATGGCGGTGTTATCATCATCGCTGCTTCCTGTAAAGAAGGACATGGGGGACAAGCATTATATGAGGCTTTCAAAAATATGGAAAGCCCTCAAAAAATCCTAGATGATATCCATGGCGTACCGCGTAATGAAACTAAACCATACCAATGGAAAATTCAAATTTTAGCGCGTATTTTGAATCACTATAAGGTTATCGTTGTGACTCAAGATTGCGATCATCAAGTCATTCGCGATATGCACATGACGCCTGCGTCCACATTAGATGAAGCATTGTGCATCGCCCGTGGCATTATGGGCGAGGATGCATCGATTACTATAATCCCTAATGGATCTACAGTGATTGTAGAATAGTTATGTCTATTGTATTTTTACAATGGAAAGTCCTTTACGTGGTAGTGTAGGAGTGTGATTATGTCTGATAATATAGTTTTGTTTTATTTATTTTTTATTGTAGTTGGTTTTTTTACCGCTATGTTTGGAACGATAATTGGAGCGGGTGGAGGCCTTGTATTTGTACCATTATTTATGTATTGGTTTCCAGAATGGTCTCCATCTATGATTGTGGGAACATCGCTATTTTCTGTTATGTGTAATGCCATCTCTGGGTCATTAGCATATTTACGGCAGAAAAAGGTGTATGTTAGCGCTGCACTTATATTTAGTATTTCCACATTCCCAGGTGCTATTTTAGGTGCTCGTATGTCTGGATGGTTCACTGGTAATGGATTTATGTTTGCCTTTGGCTGTTTTATGCTATGTGCTTCATTCTTGATTGGTTTTAAGAACTTTGGTAGAAAAGGAGAGCGTAAAGAAGAATCTTTGACTAAAGATCAAGTGACGTACAATAAACCAATCGGTATTGCTATTAGTGTTATTGTTGGTTTTATCTCTAGTATTTTCGGTATCGGTGGCGGCCTAGTACATGTGCCTGCTCTGATTTACATCATGGGTTTTCCCACACATTTAGCAACGGCTACTAGTCATGCTATTTTGGCTGTGTCGACTGCCGTTGGTGTTATTACACATCTTATAGAGAATCATATTGTATTTAGCATTGCTATTCCGGCTAGTATTGGTGCTATATTTGGGGCCCAAGCAGGCGCTCAAATAGCAAAACGCCTCAAAGCTAAGGCTATCTTGGCACTTATGAGCATCGGCGTATTTGCATTGGCGATTAAATTGATTATTAGCTCTGGGATATTGTTTTAAGTAGGATAGATATTCATATACATTGCTTTTTAAAATTAGTACAGGCCTGTTCTAATTTATATGGAGGCCTATATGTGAGGCTTTTAGAATTAGAACACGCCTGTTCTAATTTATAAGAGCACTTAAATATGATGCTTTTACAAATAGAACACGCCTGTACTAATTTATAAGAGCACCTAAATGTGATACTTTTACAACTAGAACACGCCTGTTCTAATTTACAAGAGTACCTATATAGTCTAAACATAAGAAAAATATATAAAAGGGCTGTAACAAAAATAGTTTTACCACATTTTTGTTACAGCCTTTTTGCTGTTTTTCATAGCCATATATGTTGTTTAAAATAAATCTGCATGTGTTCCAGTTCGGAATAGAAATAATTCAAGTACATCTGTATCTTTTCGATAAATTAATAGCCAATCTGGTTCTATATGGCATTTTCAACAATCTTAAGTTTCATTTTCAACATCCTTAAGTAATTCTGCAAAACTACTATACCGTTTGTATTTTTCCGGATGAGCTTTCATAGTTTCATATTCTGCTAAGGCTTGTATTGTTTCTGTATTTGGTTTTGCACGTTTTACTTCGAATGGGATACCATCATGATTTAATGCAGATTTTAAGAACATAGTGATAGCAGATGACATGCTGAGGCCTAAGTCATTAAACAATGCTTCGGCATCTTTTTTTAACAATTCGTCAACTCGTATATTGATATTAGTTGTAGCCATAATTATCACCTCTTTTTACAAATATTATATCAATTTGTAAAACAAAATCAAGCAAAAGTATTTACATGTTTTACAAATGTTGAGGCGTGATAATAATAGATTACTATTAAAAATCGAGCAAATAGTAGATCTATTCCTAAAACGCATAACTAATTTATATTGATAATTCCTAATGTATAATATACAGGATACTAGGGAAATTCACATAAATATTCATATATTGGTGTAGATCTGTATTCATGCTACATACCTCTTAATCCCCATGAATACACATATTGATAGGGGATACCCATAAGGGCTTTTATAAGTGGTTATCATATATTTTTATTGATGTGTGTTCCTAGGAAATGCACTTGTTTTTTTGGTAAATGAAATCAACTTTCAACTAAGATACATTTTGTATTGTGTATCTATAGAATTTATATTTCATATACAATTTATGCATAATGGTAGCGACCGAAATGAGAACGGCGTATACTAGTTATAAAAGAAATTTTCCTAAGGATAGGATTGGAGGCTTTTCAAGTGAGTATATTAGTTAAAGATTATGATCGTTTTGCCAAAGAGGCGCAAGCGATTTGTAAGGATCGTGTTTATACAGACCGTCTGCGCCGTTATGCGTATGGTGTAGATGCATCTTGTTATAGTTATTTACCAAAAGTAGTGGTAAAAGCAGAAAACGAATCCGAAGTACGTCGTCTTATTCGTTTGTGTCAACAATGTGGCACACCATTTACATTCCGTGCGGCTGGCTCTTCTTTGTCTGGTCAATGTTCCAGTGAAGACGTGCTTATCGTTTGTAATGATGGCTTCAAAAAAATGGAAGTTATCGACGATGGCAAAGCATTGCGTTGTGAATGTGGTGTTATCGGTTCCGATGCGAATGATTTGTTGAAACCATATAATCGTAAAATCGGTCCAGACCCTGCAACGCTTGCAACAGCATTGGTAGGCGGTATTTTGAACAATAACTCCTCCGGTATGTGCTGTGGTACTGCACAAAACTCTTATAAAACAATTCGCTCTATTCGCGTTGTCTTATTAGATGGTTCCATTTTGGATACATCTGATAAAAAGAGCATCGATCAATTCCTCAAAGAAAAACCACAAATGGTTGAAGATATTTTGCAATTGCGCAAAGAAATCTTGGCTGATGAAGAGTTGACTCATTTGATTCATCACAAATATAAAATCAAAAATACTACAGGTTACGGTTTGAACTCCCTTGTAGATTTTGAAGATATTATCGATATTATCAATCACTTGTTCATCGGTTCCGAAGGTACATTGGGCTTTGTATCTGAAATCGTGTACAACACTGTTGAAGATGTACCTCACAAAGGTTGCGGTCTCATGTTCTTCAGCACATTGAACGACGCATCTCTTGCCGTTGTAGCCTTGGCTAATATGGGCCGTGAAAAGGTTGTTGCTGCTGAAATGATGGACTATCAATCCTTAAAAGCAGTTCAAACTCTAGATAATGTACCTGATTTCGTTCGTGAAGTTCCAGAAGGTACAAGTGCTATCTTATTCCAAACTGAAAGCTATTCTAAAGAAATTGTTGATGAAAACTTGGCTTTCATTAAAGAACAATTGAAAGACATTCCAACAGCTATTCCAAGTCTTTATTCTCAAGATCCTAAAGAATACGATTCCTGGTGGGCAATCCGTAAAGGTATCTTGCCAATCGTTGGTGGTCAACGTAGAAAAGGTACTACTGTTATCACAGAAGACGTTTGCTTCCAAATCGAAGACTTCACTAAGGGCATCGAAATGCTTACTGAATTATTCCACAAATACGATTTCGTTGATGGTGGTGTAATCTTCGGTCATGCGTTGTCTGGTAACGTTCACTTTAACATTACTCCTGATTTCAGTGACCCTAAAGATACTAAGAACTTTGGTGATTTGGTAAAAGAAATGTCCGAACGCGTATCTGGTTTTGGTGGTTCTTTGAAAGCCGAACATGGTACAGGCCGCATGGTGGCACCTTTCATCGAAATGGAATGGGGCCGCAAAGCGTACGAAATCAACCGTCGTATCAAAGCTATCTTTGACCCTACTCGCATCTTGAACCCTGATGTTATGATTACTGACGATCCAGATGTGTACAAGAAAAATCTTAAAGCACAATGTGTTATCGATGATGCTTTCACAATCTGTATGGAATGCGGTTTCTGTGAAAAGAACTGCCCTAGCCGTAATTTGACATTGACACCACGCCAACGTATCGCATTGTTGCGCGAAACTAAACGCCTTGAAAATGAAGGCAATTTCGCTGTTGCAAACGAACTTAAAAAAGGTTATGAATATTTCGGTGTTGAAACTTGTGCTGCATGCTCCATGTGTAAAGGTCTTTGCCCACTTAGCATCGATACTGCACAAATCGCATTATCCATGCGTCGCATCGATCCTCCAGCACCTGGTTTGGCTAAGAAAATTTACGACAACTTCTCCAGTACTCTTGAAATGTGCCGTGCCGGTGTAAGCCTTGAAGGCATTGCTGGTGCTATTATCACACAAAAAGCAATTTCCAAAATCACTGAAGGTTTACATGGCGTAACTGGCGTAACACCTTATGTACCTAAAACAACACCTAAGGCTAACCGCTATAAATTGAAAAACCGCATTAAACCTACTAACTTTGAAAAGGTTGTATACTTCAGTACTTGTGCGAACCGTGCGTTCCGTCAAAACCAAGGTTATGATGATCAACGCAGCTTGCAACAAGTTGTTGAAAGCCTCTGCAATAAGGCTCAAATCGATATTATCTATCCTGAACATATCGAAAACCTCTGCTGCGGATTGAGCTTTGAAAACTACGATGACGTACATGAACGTGCTGTAAAAGATTTACACGATGCGTTGATGAAAGCATCTCAAAATGGTAAATATCCAATCGTTATCGACCATAGTGCATGCTTTAACCATGCGTTCAAACATATGCCAGATTTAGAAATCAATGATATTTCTGAATTCTTATGCAAATTCGTAGTATCTCGTCTTGACATTACAAAATGCGATGAACGCGTTATTGTTCATAAACAATGTAAAATCAAAGTATTGGGCAAATCTCAATATATTGAAGACTTGGCACGTCTATGCTCTGACCATGTATTCAATATTAAATCCTTCGCATGCGATGGTTTTGCTGGTCAAAAAGGTTTCTTCACACCAGAACTTAATAAATGTGCTACAAAAGACCTTGCTAGTGAAGTTGCCGAATACGGTGCTACACTTGGCGTAAGTTCCAGTTCTACATGTGAAATTGGTCTTGGTGAAAGTGGCGGCATTCCATTCGTAAGCGTTGCGTACTTGTTAGATCGTTGCTCTAAGGCTAAAAAATAATATGTAAAAGCTATAATTGATAGTGTTTACTAGTTGTATATTTCTATGCTATATTACTCATAGGTAGAGTGTATGAAATTACCGACAATATAACAAAAAAGGACGAGTTGCGGCTCGTCCTTTTTTTGTATATAGTTTTAGTATACCTATAATGGTATTTAACATATTACATGACGGTACTTAATAAATAATATAGAGGTTTTATATGAAATATATTCTATTATGTATATGTTTGCTTAGCCTATTAGGTTGTGGCACAGACATTAAGACTCAACAAGATACTAAACCTACAACAACAGCTAATGAACAAGCTAAAACAACGCAAGGTCAAGATGAACATGTAATTGCCGCCAAACAAGCTCTATCGTCTGGCAATTATAATAAGGCGATAGAAGAATCGACAATAGCTATTAATGTAAATGCCTATAATGCTGAAGCCTATTCTATACGAGGCTTTGCAACAGCACTTAATGGCGATACCGCCAAAGGCTTGGTTGATACAAAGCAGGCCTATGAATTAGATCCTAATAATGTGGCTAATTACTATAATATGGCCATGGTCTATAAGCTACAAGGTCAATTATCCGAGTCTAAACAATGGTTTGAAAAGGTATTAGAAAAGGACCCTAGTAATACTTGGTCTGTGTATGGTATTGCTACCATTTATGCAGACCAAGGGGATGATACTAAGGCCCTTGATTGGCTTGAAAAAGCAATTAATATTGATGCCTCTGTAAAGGCTGTTGCTGCTGAACAAGATCATTTTGAACGCTTTCACAATAATGAGAGATTTAAACAACTCGTTGATTTATAATGTTTTTTCTACTAATGCTTCTTGTAATAATTGTGAGAAATTAATGCCTTTTTCTAAGGCCCGTTCGTTAAGCCATGCGGGAATTGTTAATGTTTTTTTGATAGATTTGCTGTTTTTAGCAAGGTCAATATCCGTTTGCACTAATGTAGGATAGGTTGTATCTGTACAAGGTAAGTTTCGAATAGATGTAGGGGTTGGTAAACTTTCTCCATCTTCTAAGGCACCTAAAATATACAGTTCCATCGCCTCTTGGGCATTAGTTACAAGTTCTGTTAGTGTTGAACCAGTGCTGCTTGTATATTCTAAATCTGGAAACTCAGCCCAGAAACCATCAGAATCATCGTGGATTATAGCCGGGTATATAAACTTCATAGGGCCTCCTTATTTTAGTCCTGTTCTCTTCAAAATGGCATTTAATAAACCTGTAGGTACATCTTTTCCGTGTACGGCAATCACTTCAACTTGATCATCTTTTTTCAAACGATGGTGGCTACCGCGCTGCCGTACATCCTTCCAACCACTTTTCAACAGTAGGTTTAATAGATCTTTATCTTTCATATTCTCTCCTTTTATAGTAACACGTGTACACGTATAAAACAATTGTTAGGAGTTATTTCTTATTATCTGTAGTTTAACAGTATATAAATAAAAATAGGGGTGACCATTGGTCACCCCTGACTCTATTGGTCACTTGACAAGTAATGATAAATGAATTTTGCGTATTTATACTATTCTTATTATTTATAATAGGTATATAATTAGAATATATAAACTAAGCTGTATATTGATGAAAGGAGAGAATTCATCATGAAACCACTTGGCAAAAGGATGGCAATGGCTGTGTTGTGTGCACTAACGCTGACATTGCCTTTGTTTTTGAGCGGTTGTAGTATGTCAGAACTATGGCAAGGGACTGAGCAGAGCCGCAAGGAGATTGCACAGCGGTCGGAACAGAATCAGGTACAATTATTTAATCAATATGTGAAAGCCATAAGCCGATATAATCGCATGGCTGTTATGTTTGATTATGCGAATACACCGACGATTAATGATTTAAAAGCAGGTAAGCATTTAACTGTATTTAATACACCGAACTTTAAACAGTTACAAAAAGAATTAGAAGAAGCTAAGCAAGCCGGCATTCCTTATGATGAAATGAAGGAGCCCCTAGATAAGTTGCTTTCAAAATTGAATGAAATCACACCGGTAGCCGAAGAACTGGATGCATACTATAAATCTAAAGGATACACCACAGATAACTATGCTAAGGAACAGCAATTAGGTCCAAAATATGTACAGTTGTATGAGCAATTTGTGCCTATCTATGCAGATTTTGATAATCTGATGCATAAAATCAATCTCGATCGATTGCAACAACAGTTACAACAATTGCGCGATGCAGGTAAGAAAAACGCAGCCGCAGCACAAGAGGTTCATTTGAGACTTACCGCTGTTCTTGAAAAGTTAGATAGTGAAAAACAACCGGATGTGAATGCCATGAATCAAGAGTTACAAGCTATTGGCGATTTGTCTAATGGCATTACTAACTCTAACTATGACACTGTTAAGACCTCTGTAAACTCTACGATTGGTGCTATCCGCACTTATATGGGTTCGAAACAAGATAAGGACTATACTCGTATGATTGAGGCTTATAACCATTATATTTCTAATATGAATACGACCAATATGAATGAATTAGATTAATAAAATCTAAGTTTATATTACGTTAGACACGTGTAAAACGAACACATAAAAAGCTGTAGTAAATGAGAATTTCATTTGCTACAGCTTTTTTGTAATGTATTCTATTTTTTTATCTTAATACGTGTCGTCATTTGATTGGATAGGGTAAACAATACGAGTGCCACCCAGATGCAGCCGAAGGCTATGAGTTGGGCTGTACCAAAGCTTTCACCAAAGTAGAAGATGGCCAAGAAGAAGCCCATGGTAGGGGACAGGTATTGTAAAAAGCCGAGTATATTTAGTGGCAATAGGCGGGCACCGTATGAAAAGAGGATGAGCGGAATCGATGTGGTAAGGCCGGCACCGATGAGGAGGAGACCGGTCGGCGTTAGGTTTTCGATAAAGGTCCACGAGGTGGTGTCCATAGCCGTTAGATACCACAATGCCACCGGTGTGACGAGCCATGCTTCGAAGGCGATACTCGAAAATGGATGGATGGTGAGTCGTTTCTTAACGGCGCCGTAGAGGCTAAAGGATACGGCTAGGACGATAGAGACAATGGGTAATGTACCTAGTTGAACAGTCATGATAGCCACGCCCAAGATTACAATGGCGATACTTAGTTTTTGTGGCCACAGCAAGGATTCTTTGTAAATTAAAATACCGAGCAATACGTTGAGTAAGGGATTGATGTAATACCCCAAACTCGTGTCGAGTACGTGCTGATTTGTTACGGCCCAAATGTAGGTGAACCAGTTTATACTGATGAGCACAGCGGCCAGTAATAATAGACCAAACTGTGAGAGATGGGCACGTAGGTGTTGTATGTCGATGCGTAGTTGTTGACGGCCCGTGACGATGATGAGGACGAGCATCCAAAATCCTGACCATATGATGCGGTGCGATAATACGGAAAAGGATGATACTTGGTTTAAAAGCGCCCAATAGAGGGGCAGCAAGCCCCAAATTAAACAGCACAACAATGTGGTGCTGAGACCTTTTTTGTTTATTTCGTTCATAATACGACCTCCCACTAGTAGAATTATTATAACATGGTGGTAGTATAGCGGTAGCGAATTATAGAGGTAATTTCTCTAAATTGCACCTATGCATTTTTATCATTCTATATATGCGTTAGTTATAACTTGAAATTTGCTACTTATGATTAACTGTTATGTTCATTGACTTTGTGCATATTTTTACACTATATTGGACTTAGAACAACGAATATAGAGAATAGGTGTCGCAAGACTTAATAGAGAAATCGGTACAAGCCGATGCGGTCCCGCCACTGTAAGGACGAGCCTGCTTTCATACATGTCACTGGAGCAATCTGGGAAGGCGAAAGCAAGGTGTTGAGCCCGAGCCAGGAGAACTGCCTATTTGATAATCACCGTTATGTACCTACGAGCGATAGGAAGGGGATTGAGGTATGCTTTTTACAATAGTTTTAGTGTACCATTCAATATGTAACCTAACGTGTCACTCTCGGGTGGCACGTTTTTTTAATTGCCACGCTAGAGGGTCGTTCATATATGGCATAGGCTTAATAGTTTGACTGGAGATTCATCATCATGATGGACATATATTTGGCACCTATGGAACTCATATACGAAGCAACTCACTGGTACGGTGCGCTGTTCCCCTGTATGGTTTCAAGTTGAAAAGGAGGCACATATATGTCTGACAAAAAGACTTCAAAGGACGCTGAACGCGATTTACTGGCGCCTGTATCCTTTGATGAATTTGAGAAACCTACGTATGAACGATGGCAGGCTGAGGTTGAAAAGGCGTTAAAAGGTGGCGATTTCAATAAAAAAATGTTCACCAAAACCTATGAAGGTATTACGTTACAACCTATCTATACACCTGCATTGCATCAGGAAAAGATTCCAAAGGGCGTTTATCCTGGCGCTGGCGAGTTCCTACGTGGCACGAAAGCAAGCGGCTATATAAAAGATTCTTGGGGTGTATCTCAATATGTTGATGAATCCTTACCGAAGGATGCCAATCATGCAAGTTTATACGAAATTGTGAAAGGTGGCACTATTCACAACATTCGTCTTGATGAAGCAACACGCCATGACCAAGATGTGCAAGTAGGCGCATCTGTTGGTGTAGGTGGCACATCCTTGTATACGATGGCCGATTGCAGCCAATTAATTGAACGATTTAATCTTAAGGAAAATCCTTTATATATTGAAACTGGCGCATCTGCAGCGATTTTGCTCGGTATGTTGTCGGCTACTGTGAAAGCTTCTAAAAAGCAAACATCCGATTTGAAAGGTCTCGTTGGTGCAGATCCTATCGGCGTGTGGGCTAAAGACGGTGCATTGCATATGTCTTTAGATACTGCTTTTGATGAAATGGCACATACTGTTGTATGGGCCAAGGATCAAGCACCTGAGCTTAAAACCGTGCTTGTATCCGGTGATGTATACGCTAATGGCGGTGCCAACGATGTGCAAGAGGTTGCCTATGCATTGGCAACAGCTGTTTGCTACGTGCGGCAATTAGCACAACGCAACATCGATATTCATACCATTGCTAAGAGCATGATGTTTACATTCTCCTTGGGTGCAAACTTCTTCATGGAAATTGCTAAATTGCGTGCGTTGCGCGTGCTTTGGGCTCGCATTATGGAGGCCTTTGGTGCTGATGAAAGCGATCGTGCCGTTCATGTACACGGTAGAACATCGGCTTTTACAAAAACCGTATACGACCCATATGTAAACTTGTTGCGTAATACAACACAAGCATTCTCTGGTGTTGTAGGTGGTCTCAATAGCCTTGAAGTTTCTCCATTTGATCAACCAATTCGCAAATCCGATGAATTCTCTCGTCGTATTGCCCGTAACATTCAAGTTATGTTACAAACTGAATTCGAATTGCGTCAACCAGTTGACCCTGTAGGTGGTTCTTGGTATGTAGAAACATTGGCAGCTGAACTATGCGAAAAAATTTGGGATGAATTCCAAACTATCGAGTCTAAAGGTGGCATTATCGCTGCCTTGAAGGAAGGTTATCCTCAAGCGCAAGTTAAAACAATTCTTAATGAACGCTTTAAAAACCTTGCATTCCGTAAGGATGTAGCGGTTGGTAATAATATGTACGCTAATATGACGGAAGAATTGCTTGATCCAAAACCTGAAAATCAAGAAACATTGCGTCAAAAACGGGTAGCTCATCTCGAAGAATACTTGGCAACTGCAGATCCAGAAGCGGTTGTAAAAGCCCAATCTACACTCGAAGCAAGCACAACAGAACCAGGTGCATTGATTGGCCTTATCGAGCTCGGTGCATTGCAAAAAATGACAATGCGTCAAATCCGTAAGGCTTTGGATGCGGGCGATATTTCCTCCGAAACAATCGAACCTATTACGGCTCATCGTTGGACGGAACAATTTGAAGCTCTTCGTATGCGTACGGAAAATTATAAACAACGCACAAAAGATAATGTGAAGGTATTCTTGGCTAATATGGGCCCTATTCCTCAACATAAACCTCGTGCGGACTTCTCCACAGGCTTCTTTGAAGTAGCGGCATTCGAAGTAATCAAAAATGATGGCCATGAAACAACGGCTGATGCGGCTAAAGCGGCTCGTGAAAGTGGCGCCGATGTGGTAGTTATCTGTTCTACAGATGATACGTATCCTGAATTGGTTCCACCACTTGCGAAAGAATTGAAAGAAACTATGCCGAATGTAACGGTTATTTTGGCAGGGGCACCTTCTAAGGACCTAGAGCCTGTATATCGTGAAGCCGGTGTAGATGATTTCATCTCTGTTCGCGCAAACTGCTACGCTATTTTAAATACGTTACAAGATAAGAAAGGGATGTGAGCTCATGTTTAAAAATCCAGACTTCTCCTCTCTTGGCTTGGGATCTCAGTCTGCCACATCGCGCGATGCATGGCTTGCTGAACTTAAAAAAGAAACAGGAAAAAGCTTTGAAGACTTATATAACACGACAATGGAGCAAATCCAATTAAAACCTCTCTATACAGAGATGGATTATGAAGGGATGACACACCTTGACTATATGGCTGGTGTACCTCCATTCTTGCGTGGACCTTATTCCACAATGTACGTAACTCGTCCTTGGACAGTGCGTCAGTACGCTGGTTTCTCTACTGCGGAAGAATCCAATGCGTTTTATCGTCGTAACTTGGCAGCAGGCCAAAAAGGTTTGTCTATTGCCTTTGACCTTGCTACTCACCGTGGTTATGACTCCGACCATCCTCGCGTAGTGGGCGACGTTGGTAAAGCGGGCGTTGCAGTTGACTCTATCCTCGATATGGAAATTCTATTTTCCGGTATCCCTCTTGACCAAATGTCCGTATCCATGACAATGAACGGCGCCGTATTGCCTGTTATGGCGTTCTACATCCTAGCTGGTGAAGAACAAGGTGTTGATAAAAAGGTTATGGCCGGTACAATCCAAAATGATATCTTGAAAGAGTTCATGGTACGTAATACCTATATTTACCCTCCAGCTACGTCCATGCGCATCATCGGTGATATCTTTGCCTATACATCCCAGTACATGCCTAAATTCAACAGTATCTCTATTTCTGGCTACCATATGCAAGAAGCGGGCGCTACTGCAGATATCGAATTAGGTTACACATTGGCCGATGGTCTTGAATACATCCGTACCGGTGTAAATGCAGGCCTTCACGTAGATAAATTCGCTCCACGTTTGTCCTTCTTCTGGGCAATCGGTAAAAACTACTTTATGGAAGTGGCTAAAATGCGTGCGGCTCGTATGTTGTGGGCTAAGATTATTAAGAGCTTCGGTTCTGAAAATCCTAAATCTATGGCTCTTCGTACACATAGCCAAACATCTGGTTGGTCTCTTACAGAACAAGATCCGTTCAACAACGTGGCTCGTACATGTATGGAAGCGATGGGCGCCGCATTGGGCCATACGCAATCCCTACATACGAATGCGCTTGATGAAGCCATCGCGTTACCTACAGACTTCTCTGCACGTATTGCGCGTAATACACAACTTTACATCCAAGACGAAACTAAGGTATGTAAGGTTATCGACCCATGGGGTGGCTCCTACTATGTAGAAGCATTGACTGATGAATTGATCCGTCGTGCTTGGGGGCATATCCAAGAAATCGAATCCCTTGGCGGTATGGCGAAAGCGATTGACACAGGTCTTCCTAAGATGCGTATCGAAGAGGCTGCAGCTCGTCGCCAAGCTCGTATCGACTCTGGTCGTGAAGCGATTATCGGTATCAACAAATACCGTCTAGATAAAGAAGATCCATTGGATATCCTCGACGTAGATAATACGGCAGTACGGGAAGCGCAAATTCGTCGATTGGAACAATTGCGTGCTAACCGTGACGAAGATAAGGTTCAATCCTGTCTCGAAGCGATTACAAATGCTACCGAATCTGGTGAAGGCAACTTGCTTGCCCTTGCACTTGAAGCAGCTCGTGCTCGTGCATCTTTGGGCGAAATTTCCTTTGCTGTTGAAAAAGTTTGTGGCCGTCATAAAGCGGTTATCCGCTCTATTTCCGGTGTATACTCCAGCGAATATGAAGATGATGATGTAATCAAAGAAGTACGTCAAATGGCAGATGATTTCGAAGAACTCGAAGGTCGTCGCCCTCGTATTATGATTGCGAAGATGGGCCAAGACGGTCATGACCGCGGTGCCAAAGTTATCGCTACATCCTTCGCGGATATGGGCTTTGACGTGGATATCGGACCTTTGTTCCAAACTCCAGAGGAAACAGCACAAGATGCGGTGGATAATGACGTTCATATTGTTGGCTTCAGTTCTCTTGCAGCTGGTCACAAAACATTGTTACCTCAACTTGTAGAAGAACTCAAGAAACGTGGTCGTGGAGATATTTTGGTTGCCATCGGCGGCGTAATCCCTGCTCAGGACTATGAATTCCTACGCGAACATGGCGCAGTGGCTATCTTTGGCCCTGGTACAGTTTTGCCAGTAGCGGCGAAAAAATTACTAGAAACATTGACTAGCCACGTTCAAGACGAAGGCAATGACTGATAATAAACGGCCTACTCCGGATGAATTGCGTAATGCACAAAGCGTTGCTGGTGACAGTAAAGCTCCCGAATTAGGTGTAAAAAACGCAAATGCCGAGGGTAGTACGTATCGTCCGGACTGGGTGCCAGAAGATGCGAAGAAAGATGATACTTTTGCGTGTCACGTGATGAAAGGCGTCAAGGAAATGCACGACGGCCTCTTGTCTAGCTCCGCTCATCTGGCTCCGTCTGTACGTCCCGTACAGCGGCGAAAGAAGTTAACTGTCGCTGATTATGTACGCGGTATCGAGCAGGGGGACCGCGTTATACTTTCACGGGCTATCACATTAGTAGAAAGTAATAATAAGGAACACTTTAAATTAGCTCAACAAGTATTACAAGCTATATTGCCACGCACAGGTAAGGCGTTGCGCATCGGTATTACTGGTGTGCCTGGGGCCGGTAAAAGTACATTTATTGAAGCCTTTGGTAATATGCTCATTGAAGCTGGTTACAAGGTTGCCGTACTTGCTGTAGACCCTACAAGCCAAGTCACAAAAGGCAGTATTTTGGGCGATAAAACGCGGATGGAAACGTTGACGAAACATCCTGAAGCCTATATTCGTCCATCGCCGGCTGGTGGTACACTAGGCGGTGTAGCTCGTAAAAGTAGAGAAACGATGCTACTTTGCGAGGCTGCTGGATATGATATTATTCTTGTCGAAACCGTTGGGGTTGGGCAAAGTGAGGTTACCGTACGTTCTATGGTAGACTTCTTTATGCTCATCGTGCTTACTGGTGCAGGCGATGAATTGCAAGGCATTAAAAAAGGCGTTATGGAACTTGCCGATGCTATTGTAGTCAACAAGGCTGATGGGGATAACCTCAAGCGCGCTCTCATCGCTCGTAGCGATTACGATCGGATGCTACATTACATCCGTCCAGCTACGGAAAAATGGAAAACCCAAGCTTACACATGTTCAGCCGTTACGAAGGATGGTCTCGATGAATTGTGGGATGTAATCCAAGAATTTGCTGAACAAGGTAAAGAAAATGGCGTATTCTTAAAACGCCGTCAAGAACAATCCCTTCGTTGGGTACGCGATATGATTGACGAACACTTGCACAACCTATTCTTTAACAATGTAGTCATTCAAGGTCGTATGGGCGAAGTAGAAGCCGCAGTTTTAGATGGCGAAATGAGTGAATCACAAGCCGTCGAAGAATTAATAGGCGTCTTTGACAAGTCCTTAACATAATCTCTATACATACAGGCATAGTATCTATACTGCTATCGGTTTGTAATCGATAGGAAATGATAGGTACTATGCCTTTTTTTCATGAAATGCATAAGTATGACTTTTGTAAAAATCATATTTAGTATATAATTTAGTTATAGATGTATACTTTATGGGTTATTTTAAAAGGAGAGATTTATTTTGAATCCATTAGCAAAAAAACTGACAACAGCAGTATTGTGTGTAACTGCTCTTACCTCCCCATTATTCATGAGTGGCTGTAGTTTTTCTAAGATTGCCAATGGGGTGCAACAAGGCGCTCAAAAGGCATCGCAACAGGACATTAAAGTGTTCAATAACTATATCGAAGCGATTGGCGATTTTAATAGTTGGTCCGTACGCTTTGGATATGCTATCAATCCGTCCGTTCAAAAACTAAAAGAGGGGCAACATTTAACAAGCTTCATGGCACCACACTTTGATACCTTACAACAAAAGTTGCAAGCTGCTAAAGACGCTGGCGTACCATATGATGATATGAAGGAACCTTTAGACAACGTATTGGCTGTATTAAAGGATATTGTACCAGTAGCCAGTGAATTGGATACGTACTACCAAACTAATTCATATCAAGCAGATAATTATGCTAAGGAACAACAATTAGGACCTAAATACGTTCAATTATATGATCAATTCTATGCAGCATATAATCAGTTAGACGCAGTAGTTCACAAACACAACACAGAAAATCAACAAGAACAGTTGAAAGAACTTAAAGATTCTGGTAAGAAAAACGCAGCCGCTGTTCAAGAAGTTCATTTACGCTTAACGGCTTTATTAGATGGCTTTGAAGAAGGCAAACAAATCGATGTAAATGCAGCTAACCAAGAGTTACAAGGCATTATGGATGTAGCTGGCACCGTTACGAGTCCAGAATATAACACTGCTAAGTCTCAATTAAATACAACGATTGGTAGAGTTCGTACATTCTTAGGTGACCAATCAGCTGATCATTACAATGATATGATTGAATCTTACAATCGCTTCATTGGCAGCATGAATCGCTTGGATATTAATAAACTTGATAAATAATATCTAGCTATGTACGAATCGATTCTGTGCCATTTATGAAAGCCTGCGCTTCATAGCGTGCACAATATAAATAGTACATATAAAAAAATTCATACAAAGGTACATAAAATTGCACTAATAAGGGCTACATCAATTAGCATGTCTATTGATGTAGCCCTTTTTCTGTATTTTCTTATACTAGTTAAGATCTTTGTCAGATTGTATGCATCAACTAGTATATTTTTACTCATCTATCGTAAGCCTCATATGTTTTGATGTGTAAAAACGTGGTATAATTATTAGATAAGAGCCTAAAAGAGTGTGGGTTTTGGAGGTTAGTATGAGTAGCATTGCACATTTATTTGTAGCTGGTGGTTTCGTTATGTACCCACTCGTTATCTTTCTAGTTGTTACCCTAATGATTGGTATTGAGCGATTTTTTCTATACCGTAAATTCCGTAAGGACATGCGCCAATTCACGGCTGTTCTAAATAATCATCCAGGCTGGATTATGTTGCCAACCGTATTAGAACGAGATACACAAAATCTAGGTACTCTCTTTGCAAAGGCATTGCGCAGTGCAAAAAATTACAATGGTTTAGAAAACCGTTTACAAGACTTGGTAGGCTATACCGATGAACGCTTAAAACGTGGTCTTGGGTGGCTTAGCATGATCGTTACCATGGCGCCGTTGCTTGGCTTGCTCGGTACCGTTCTTGGCATGATCCGCGCTTTTGCCGTTGTAGGTGGTGACATTGGGGCTCCAACCATCATCACAGGTGGTGTATCCGAAGCCTTGGTAGCTACTGCTACAGGCCTTACGGTGGCCATCATTGCTCTTGCCTTTCACAGCTATTGTGCAGCAAAGGTGAATGATTTTATCGTAGCCTTAGAACATGAATGTGGCAGCATTCTCGATGCGTACAACGAGGAACATGACCTATGAGACGTCGTACATTAGGAGTGAAAAAAGAACCGACCATCATGATCATCCCTATGATTGATATCGTATTTTTTCTATTGGTATTCTTCATGGTCGGCACTTTATACATGAATACGGAGCAACAAATCCCGTTAAATTTACCATCCACATCGACTTCGACGGCTAAATCCATTGAACCGATTATTATTACTCTCACCACATCGCATAAACTCTATATCGATAACCGCGAAATTTCTGCGGATAATCTGTCCCAAGAGGTACAGGATATCGTGCGGACCACGCCACGACAGGCCTTTGTTATTCGCGCGTCTAAGGACGTGTATTATAACGAGGTCATCGCCCTTCTCGATATGCTGAAAGTAAACGGCGCTAAGTATATTAGTGTCGCTACGGATCGGAAGTGATTCTATGTTTGAATCGCATTATTTTCGACCGTTTTTGATATCCCTGTGCATCAGTATTCTCATGATAACGGGCATGGGGCTTTCACTAAAGGGCATGAGTGGCACTGGTGCAGGCCAAGAGGCAGCTGAGATTAGCTTTGATTTAGCCGATGCTGGTGAAAGCGAACAAGCCGAGGATCATCCGACGGTAACGCCGCCACCAGAGGAGGCAAAACCTCCTACAGATGCACCTGCGTCGGTAGCTCAGAAACAAGAAACGAAACCGCCTGTAAATACCGTAGAACCACAGAAAACTATAGATACAGAACAACCAGCATCGGCTACAAAACGTGAATGGGCTGTTCCAAAGGCCATAGAATCTGAGGCTACTGGAGGTGAGACAGGTGTTGTGACACATCAAAAACAGGAACAACAAAAGAAATTAGTAGGCAATGACGTATCGACGGATCCTAATGCAGAAGGTAATGGTCTCGATAATACAGATAAAGACCTATCGTTTTTTGCGGATGCACTCAATTTGCTGACGCCGGGTCAACGGGCATGGCTCGAACAATCGGATATTAATCCTACAGAATATTTGCGCCAAGTGAAAGAACAAGGCCAAGCATCATCTGTACGCGGCGAAGCCGTTGTGCGCGTTAACTTTGACGCTAGCGGCAATGTAATCGTCGGCGTTAATACCCCGCGTATCGTAGAGGACTCTGTTCCTCCTGATGTACGAGACGAAGCGATACGTATCATCAAGACGAGCGGTAGTATTGTTAACAAACGTGGACAAGTCGTGTCCTTAGCCATCCCTGTCGTACTAGGACAATAAAGAGGCATACCTCACATACATGGTTGTATGTAAGATATGCCTCTTTTTGTTATGCCTATGATTTGCTAGTTGAGTAATCTCTTGTTCGACTACATGCTATGTTATGAGTCTGTTGCTCAACTACGTGCTATTGTTTGCGTCCGTTGTTCAACTACTTACGTTTTAACGCCGTTTTCGTGCTGTTGAACACCGCATAGTAAATGATGACGCCACCGATGAATAATGTCACTTGCATTTGTGTTGTGTATTGGTCCACGCGCCATAATGCAAAGGCATAAAAGAACATAGTAATGAGCATAATTAAGAAAGCTAGGATGCGACGTACATTTGTATGAACCACATTGGATGTAGCGATGCGACCTTTATTGATGACTACATATATAAGAGATACTAAAATATCCACTGCGTATACGCCTAAAATCCAGTTGATAGGCATGTCGTTAAACACGAAGACGCCGAGGACGATAAAACTGATGAGAAAAAATAATTTCATCAACGTGCTTGCTGTTTGAGATTCCTTCGGTTGTTGTATCCGTTCTTTATGTTGTTTCTTTGCCATGATCTACTCCTATATGTGTATTATTAGTATGTTGATACGATATATCACTTATTTATACATTACTATTATAATAATAAATCACAAAACAATCTATACAAAATAAAATACCGAACATTAAGAAAATCTAATATATATATTATTCGGAAAATTGCGGAAGATTTATTGAACCAAGCTTTTACATATGGTACAATTATTATATAAAAAATCTAGCTTTCACCATGCAAAGGAGACATCATGATACCACGTTATACACGAGAAGAAATGGGCCATATTTGGAGCGAACGCAACGAGTTCGACACAATGTTATTGGTTGAAACATTGGCATCTGAAGCGCAAGCTGAGCTTGGCGTGATTCCGAAGGAAGCGGCAAAAATCATTCGGGAAAAGGGCAATTTTGATGTTGAAAGAATTCACGAAATCGAACGTGAAACAAATCATGACATCATTTCCTTTGTGACTGCTGTAGGCGAATATGTAGGCCCTGAAGCGGCTAAATACATTCATCTTGGCTTGACATCCACAGACGTTAAGGATACTGCACTTGGCTATATGATGAAACAATCTTGCGATATTTTGATTGAAGATTTGAAACAATTACACGCTGTATTGCGCCGTCGCGCTGCAGAATTCAAACATACGCCTATGATTGGTCGTACTCACGGTATTCACGGCGAACCTACTACATTCGGTTTAAAACTTTGCCTTTGGATGGCAGAGGTAGAACGCGATATCGAACGCATGGAACATGCTCGTAAAAGTGTTGCTGTTGGTAAATTGTCCGGTGCTGTTGGTACATACTCCAACATCGACCCATTCGTAGAACAATACGTATGTGAAAAACTAGGCCTTGAACCTGTTAAAATCGCGACCCAAGTCGTACAACGTGACCGTCACGCTGAACTATTGTCCACCATTGCTGTTGTAGGCGGTACATTGGATAAAATTGCTTTGGAAATCCGTCACTTGCAACGTACAGAAGTGCGCGAAGCTGAAGAATACTTTAGCCCTAAACAAAAAGGTTCCTCCGCGATGCCTCATAAACGTAATCCTATCACTTGTGAAAGAATTTGTGGTATGGCTCGTTTATTGCGTGGTTATGCACAATCTGCGTACGAAGACCAAGCTTTGTGGCATGAACGCGACATCTCCCATAGCTCTGTAGAACGCGTCATCTTACCAGATGCAACCATCGCGTTGAACTACATGCTTCACCTAACAATCCGTACCATCGATAAATTGTTGGTATACCCTGAAACAATGCTTAAAAACCTTAACCTTACAGGTGGCCTTGTATTCAGCCAAACAATTTTGACACACCTCGTAGACAAAGGTGCCGTACGTGACGAAGCATACCGTTGGGTACAAAAACACGCTATGGAACGCTGGCTCGAAGGCAAAGACTTCGCTACAGGTCTAAAATCCGATGAAAACATCAAAAAATACATGACCGACGAAGAAATCGATGCATGCTTCGATCCATATAAACTATTGAAACACGTAGATACAATAATGGCTCGTTTCGGCCTATAATTCTACCGGTACAGGACGGGCACCCTCCTCAAAGCCTCCACCGCCTTAATCTGTCCCCTTCGGGGACAGGGCAAAGTCGTTTTGAGAAGGGTACCCGTCCTTTTTCGCTATAGATTCTATGCCGAAATGAGCCATTGGGACGAGAAAAAGCTGACACGCTATCGCGCTAAAGCGGGACCCGAAGTCGTTTTGAGGAAGGTATCCGCCCTTTTCTCTATAAGTTCTATGCCGAATTTTTTATTTACAGTGAGTGCCGTATTTTCATATGGCGCTTTTATTTGTTAACGTACATAGGGGAGGTGGTGGTACCGGTAAAAACATGACTTTGGCCCTGCGAAGCCCAAAAGGGCGAAGCAGACCCGGCCGGTGGAGTGTTTTTGCCGGTACCACCACCCAAATCTGGAGGATACATGAAAAGCACCATAAGAAAATACGCACCGCCTATCTTTCATTGCATTAACGATTTCGGTCAAGGTTCTCTCGCTGCATTGATACCGTTTTTTATTGCTAATTTTAATCTCAATTATTATCAATCGGCTTCCATTATTTTCTGTAATACCGTGGTAGCGTCTATTGCTCAGCCCATTTTGGGGTATGTAGCGGATCGATGGCGCGTACCTTGGTTTATTCCGGTAGGCTTTACAGTGACTCTTGTGTCCATTAGCGCTATGGCGCTGGCTACGAACTATGAAATGATTCTTGCTTTGTCTCTTTTAGCTGGCGTAGGGGCAGCGTTATTCCATCCTGAGGCGGCTCTTTTGGTGAATCGCACGCAATCTCATGAAATTGGCAATGCTATGGGGCGCTTTGCGGTTGGTGGCAGCGCTGGTTTTGCCTTAGGGCCGCTCATTGCTGGTGGTGTTTATGTCTTTGGCGGCCAATTCCTCTGGGTATTTACGGCTATTGCCGCGCTCGGCGTGTTGCTATATCTATATGCTTTCACAGGTCATACTACTGAGGCCGAAGATACGCGTGAATGTGAAAGCCAAATTAAGGGCACAAATACAGGCATAAACGATTGGGTGAGTTTTACAAAGCTATTTTTCGTCATTGCCTCTCGATCAATTTTGTTCTCCGTATTATCGATTTTTATACCGATTTTATACATTACCGTTATCAATGGCGAAGCCGGTGCATCGAGCTTGGCACTTACTATGTACTTTGCCATGGGGGCTGTCCTCACCTATATGGGTGGTGCACTATCGGATAAGCTAGGTTTTCTAAAAACAGTGCGCTTAGGTAATATTATATTTTTACCATCCGTATTAGTGTTTATCTTCGTACCGAATGCATGGGGATTCTTTGGCGCCATGATACCGATGGCCTTTGGCGTATTCTCACAATATGGACCTATTACTGTTCTAGGCCAAAAATACCTTGCTAAAAATGCAGGCTTTGCATCAGGCATTACATTGGGGCTTGGCATTACATTAGGTGGACTCGTAGCACCTTATATTGGACATTTAGCAGATATTTACGATGTACAAACAGCGTTGATGACACTGATCCCTGTTGGTGCGTTAGGATTATTAATGAGCTTCTGGTTGAAAGAACCTAAATAAAATTATTGTTATACAGTACAGGCTTGTGCTAATTCTTGGGGACGCATAATATACGTCTTTAAAATTAGTACAGGCCTGTACTAATTTGTAGGTGGGCCCCTATATCCCTGTTTTTAGAATTAGAACAGGCGTGTACTAATTTGTAGGGGCACATACACCCCCCTTTTTGGAATTAGAACAGGCGT
>NZ_JAPX01000046.1:0-59472 GCF_000524355.1 Veillonella sp. ICM51a | reverse complement strand
ATATTTTTTTGCAAAAAAATAAGCATATAAGGCTCACATGCTTTACAATAAAAGTGTCAAAGTCCTAAAGAAAGGATGTGAGCTTATATGCCTACTACTGATTATACTGAATTTTTACATAATGTAAAACAAGAATATATTACAAATAGCTATGAATTAGACGGAATATTTATTTTTGACATAGAATTACCAGCAACATCACATATTTGCCCAAAGTGTGGAGAAAGCACAAAGCATATTAAGGATTACCGCATACGTACTGTAAAGTTTGGAAAAGTACAACGAGGTCCACTAATTGGAAAATACAGACAGCGTCGGTATATTTGTCCGCATTGTGGTCATTCTTTTGCTGAAAGCAATCCATTTGTACGAAAACATATGCAACTAAGTGTAACTAATATTAGAATGCTATTTGATAAACTTACTGAAAGTGTAACCTATACAGCTATTGCTAACGAGTGTGATACATCTATTACTACAGTATTACGTTATTGCTCTATGATCACTATACCTAAGCCCAAGACCTTACCCACTGTGATTGGTATTGATGAGTTTAAAGGAAATGCAGAAGGCTACCAATACCAAGTTAATTTAACTAATCCAGATACACATGAAATATTAGATATTTTACCGAAACGTGATACGCAAGCATTAATCCACTATTTTGCATCATTTAAACATAAGGATCGCCTACAAGTTAAGTTTATTGTAATGGATATGTCCATACAATTTAAGCGCATCATGGAGGCGCTATTTCCACATGCGCATATTATCTGTGATCGATACCATGTATGTCGACTTGTAGATTGGGCGGTAGAGCGAGTTAGAAAGCGTGAGCAACATAAACTGGCTGCTTATTCACGTATGTTAAAACAGAATCGACGTGTACTAATGAAGCATCCAGACCATTTAACGGAAGCCGAACATATTAAACTATGTGAAATACTCAGAATATCTGATGATTTACGAAAAGCATATGCTTTAAAACTTTCTTTTAGAAAAATCTTTTCAATCTATGGTAAACAAAGAATAGCTGCACATTTAACGCATTGGATGGAATTAGTAAAAGCATCTGGCTTAAATGAATTTAATAACTTCTTTACATCATTTCCTGCATGGATGACGCAATTAACTAATGCATTCTTACTTCCATATTCTAATGGATACACAGAAGGAACTAACAACAAAATTAAAGTATTAAAACGGATAAGCTATGGACTTCGCCACTTTGGTAGATTTAGAGTACGTATTCTACTTTTGAGCAAAAAGAATGGCACCAACCATAACTATGATTGGTGCCAAAGAAGACTCGTAGGGTGAATACCCCAACATTTGACAGAGAGCCTTTTTTTTTGCAAACTCCTAAATATAGAAATTTTTTATTAGTAATAGAAATATATAGAGCAAAACAACACTTCGATATGTGAAGAAAAATACACATATACGGGTAAGCATTAAACATAGATAATTTCAGTATTCTTGATGCTTCATGAAAACCATATAAAGAAGCTTCATCTTGCTTATATAGTAGTTACAAAGAAACGATGATAAAATATGTGTACGATAATTAATTAAATATTAAATTTATTTAAATAGTTGTGTTAAGGTGTTTTGTTAATTGAAATGAATGCTATGAGGTGCATGTATGAATCAAAAATGGATTGCTTTATCTCTTGTCATAGGTACGATAGCCACTACGGGTTTTGCAAAGGATGTTTCTCCTGTAGTAGTTACAACATCAAATATGAATACGTCTGCATCTACAATTGGTTCTGATCAAGAGTATCGTCTACGACAAGGGGATGAACTCATGATTGATGTAGTACAACAAGCAGATTTAGGTGCAAATAAAACTTTCACCATTCGACCAGATGGATATGTATCCATTCCTATGGCAGGTAATATTAAGGCGGATGGAATGACAGTAGAAGAATTCACCCGAAATGTATCTAACGCATTATCCATATACATTATCAATCCTGATGTGTCGGTTAATGTTACAAAATTAGGTGGCGTTCGCGTTTATGTATTTGGTGAAATTAATAAACCAGGTGCTTATACATTAACAAAATCGAGTACCGTTATTGATGCGATTGGGGTCGCGGGTAGTTTCAACTGGGATACGGCTAAGAAGAAGATATTCTTAATTCATCAAAATGATCCTACAAAACCTATTGAAATCAATTTAAATAATATGCTGAAAACTGGTGATATGTCCCAAAATTACGTTATGCGTGAAGGCGATATCTTGTACTTAACTAAGAACAGTAAGATTAGTCTCTCTAGAGATATTGCTCCTATTTTGACAGGTGCTTACATGGTATCTCGCATAGGTAAAGACTAATTAGTAAAAATAGTATCATATGTAAGTCATATAAGGGGGGCTTTCATTGCGTTCATATTTATTACCCGGCTTATTACTTATTGTAGATGTTATTACTATTATTGGTGTGGCATTGATCAGTTTGCTTATACGATTTGATGGTTATATAACATCACATTATCTGTATCAGATGATAGATGCATTGCCTATAATGGTAATCTCCTATATTGTTATGCTTTTGTCCATGCATCTATATACGCGCATATGGCGCTATGCAGGTATGCGCGAAATGGTTGCTGTATTGATTGCGACCACCTTGGGAGCAGGACTTTTCTATACAGGGATGTATGTATTTGATAAATCTTTACCTAGATCCATATATTTGATTAGCTGGATTCTTAGTACCGGTGTTATCGGAATTGGTAGAATGGTGCTCCATTATATTGCCATGCGATATGGTGGAAAACAAAGTACTGATGCTGATATGGTAAATACCTTAATCATTGGCGCAGGTGATGCGGGTGCCACAATTGCTCGTGAAATTGAACGGTATCATAAACGGTCTCGTAAGGTAATTGGTTTCATCGATGATGATGAATCTAAATTCAATCGTCTAATGGGCGGCGTTCGTATACTAGGTAATCGTCATGATATCCCATCTATTGTAAAAGAACATAAGGTGAAAGAAATTATAATTGCCATGCCTTCTGTTACACGTAATGAAATCAGAAATATCATGGAAATCTGTTCGCCTCTTAAATGTAAAGTCAATACATTACCGGGGATGTATCAATTGTTAGATGATGAGGTACTAGTATCCCATTTACATCCTGTATCCATAGAAGACCTATTAGAACGTGATGAGGTTCGTCTCGATATGGATATTGTAGAACATTATATTCGAGATAAGGTTGTACTTGTTACTGGTGCTGGTGGATCTATAGGTTCAGAAATTTGTCGTCAAATTATGCGTGTTGGCCCTAAACAGCTCTTATTGTTAGGCCATGGTGAAAATAGTATATACCTTATCAATCAAGAGTTGAAAAATATATATAAAGACGACCCGATTATACCAATTATTGCAGATATTAGAGATAAACAACAATTAGATCAAATTTTCACTCAATATAATCCGCAAGTTGTATTCCATGCAGCAGCTCATAAACATGTACCATTAATGGAAATTCAACCAATGGCTGCCGTTTTAAATAACATTTATGGCACAAGAAATGTAGCCGACGTCGCAGGTCGCCATGGTGTAGAACGGTTTGTTATGATTTCTACGGATAAAGCCGTCAATCCAACTAGCGTTATGGGTGCCACAAAGCGTGTCGCAGAGAAGGTTATCATATCTATGAATGATACATATGATACGAAATATATTACTGTTCGTTTCGGTAATGTGCTCGGCAGTCGCGGTTCCGTCATTCCTTTATTTAAAAAACAAATTGAAGCAGGTGGCCCTGTAACTGTTACAGATCCAGAAATGACACGGTATTTTATGACCATACCAGAAGCCAGTCAGCTCGTGTTACAAGCTGGTGCTATGGGTAAAGGTGGAGAGGTATTCTTACTTGATATGGGCGAACCTGTAAAGATTATTGATTTAGCAAGAAATATGATTCGCTTATCAGGATTGGAACCTGATAAGGACATTCATATTAAAATTACAGGACTTAGACCAGGTGAAAAGAAATATGAAGAATTACTTACCTCTGAAGAAGGAACCAATCGAACGAATCATACAAAGATTTTTGAAGCCGCATTAGATACCGTTGATCGTGATTGGTTGATAGATAAAATTGCTACCTTTGATTCTTGTGAAACTGATATGGATGTAATTGGCGTATTACAGGATATTATTCCAACATATACACCTAACCATAATATTTAAGCGGAAAGAGAGACCGCGGTGTTGTATGCCTACTTGAAAGGGGTATTGGGATGGAACAAATTATAGATATAAAAGATATAGCCAAGATTCTTGTTAGAAAACGGCGAACTATTATAAATGTGACTGGCATTTGTATTCTCCTTGGCGGTGCGTACTTAATCGTAACACCATCTACCTATCAGTCTACAGCTATGTTGCGTATTAAACAGACGCAAGGCTTAGGTAATTCAGTGCTATCTAGTGACCCAAGCTACTCTGATACGATGGCTCGTCAATTGATGAATACTGATGCAGAGATTTTAAAAAGTCGTAATGTTGTGGAACCTGTTATCAATGAAATTGCCGGAGATAGTAGTAAGCTACCAACGTATGAAGAATTTGTTAAAAATCGTATTGAGACAAAGCCATATAAAGAAACACAGTTATTACAAGTTAGTGTGACTGGTAAGTCCCCAGAAGAGGCACAAGAAGCTAATCAGTTATTAATTGATACATTTTTAAAACGCTTAGCTGAGTTATCCCAAGTTGAACAAAAAGCGACTCGTGAGTTTTTACAAAAAAGAGTGGTAACAGCGAAGGAGGAATTGTCTGAAGCAGAGAAAAAGCTCCAACAATTTCAAGTAGATAATAAAATTTATTCTACCAATGATCAAATGAAGGGGCTTACAGATAAGATTACGTTAATCGATCGTGAAAAGGCACAAAATAAGCTCGATTTAGAAACGGCGCAAGCTGCATTAGGTAGCATTAATGCGGATTTAGGTTCGGCAGGTGCTAGTATTGCAGATAGCTCAACGGTACAAGCTTATAAATCACAACTAGCAGATTTAGAGGCTCGTAAGGCAAGTTACGTAGGTAAATATACTGATTCACATCCTGCAATGAAGGAAGTAAATGATCAGATTGCTAAAGCACAAGCCGGTTTACAACAGGAAATCGATGCTATTGTTTCACAGCAAGCTCCATCAAGTAACTCCGCTCAACAAGGTTTATTAACAGATAAATTTAAAAATGAAGCTGCTTTAGCAGTAGCTCAAAGTAAAGCGGCTACGTTAGCTGATTTAGATAAAGATAACGAAGATGCGATGAAAGCACTCCCTGAAAAGGAACGGGGGTATATTCAAGCTAAGCGTGATGTAGATGTAGCCCAAGATATTTATGAAATGCTTTCTAAACGTCTGGAAGAAGCTAAGGTGGCAGAGGTTATGGTACCGAATGAGGTACAAATTGTCGATGCTCCTACATTACCAGAAAAAGCGATTGCTCCTCGTCGTGTACTTGTTATGGTTGCCAGTGCTATTATCGGTTTAATTTTAGGCTGTTTGTATACATTAGTTAACTCCTTGCGAAATCGTAGAATACAGACTGCAAAAGATGTTGAAGATATGTTACAGGTGCCAATGTTAGGTGTCATTCCTAATCATAGAAAATCGGTAACAGAAGAACCTAAGAATAAGGTGTTGCGTTGGTTGTACAAGGTGAGAGGTTAAGATGGATACGATACGATTAATTTCAAATGAATATGGTGATACTCCTCTTGTGGAATCTTATCGAACATTGCGTAGCAATTTACAGTATCGCTGTAATGCAGAAAATAGAAAAATGTTGTGTGTTACATCTGCTACAACAGGTGAAGGTGTATCGGAGGTGGCCGCTAATTTAGCGATTTCTTTATCCAAGAATAATGACAAGGTGCTGTTAATTGATGGTAATTTACGCAATCCAGTGCAACATGTTGTATTTGATGTAAAAAATCAAGGATTAACAAATCATATCATTATGGATGAAGATTTGACGATTCATCGTCATGTGATGCCTCATCTAGATCTAATTACCAGTGGTGTTGCAGTGGAATCTCCGTCAGAGGTGGTTGATTCCCATCGATTATATACGGTATTTGAGTACATTCGTGATGAATATGATGTCATCATAGTGGATACACCATCGGTGTTAAGTGTTACAGATGCCTTGGTAATAGCTGAGAAAGCTGATGGGGTTCTCTTGGTTGTAAAAGGTGATTATGTTCAACCTGATGATATGGCATTAGCGAAACAACGATTAGAGCAAATTGGAGTAGCTATTATCGGATCAGTGTTTATTGATATGGAATAAATGGAAAGTATAGGTGAAAGCTATGAAAATTAATTTCTCTCCTCCAGATATTACAGAATTAGAAATCAATGAGGTGGTAGAAGCGTTAAAAAGTGGTTGGATTACAACTGGACCACGTACTAAGGAATTAGAACGACGTATTGCAACGTATTTAGGGACGCCAAAGGCAGTATGCTTAAATTCAGCAACTGCAGCCTTAGAAATGATTCTTCGCGTATTGGGTATTGGACCAGGTGATGAAGTTATAACTAGTGCTTACTCTTATACGGCTAGTGCAAGTCCTGTAGTTCATGTAGGGGCAAAACTAGTATTAATCGATACAGCACCTGATTCTTATGAAATGGACTATGATAAGGTGGCTGCTGCCATAAACGATAAGACAAAGGCCATTATTCCTGTCGATATCGGTGGTGTACCTTGTGATTATGACCGTTTATTTACAATTGTAAATGATGCAAAATCTTTATTTGTACCAAGTAATGATATACAACGTGCTTTAGGTAGAATTCCAATCGTCGCAGACTGTGCACATTCTTTTGGGGCAACCTATAAAGGGCTGCATACAGGCAATGTAGCTGACTTTAGTAGTTTTTCCTTTCATGCGGTAAAAAATTTTACTACTGCTGAAGGTGGGTGTGCTACGTGGAATCATATAGAGGGCATTGATGATGAAGCTCTCTATAAGGAATTTCAACTATTATCTTTACATGGTCAGGATAAGGATGCATTGGCCAAAACTAAGATGGGGGCCTGGGAATATGATATTAAAGGTACCTATTATAAGTGCAATATGACGGATATTATGGCTGCTATTGGATTGGCCCAATTAGAACGATATCCTGGCCTATTAGAACGGCGTCGTGAAATTATTGATCGATATAATGACGCGTTTAAAGATTGTCCTGTATCTGTAGTACCTCATTATACGGATGAGCATATGAGTAGTGGTCATTTATATTTAGTGCGTATCAATGATGCAACCATAGAACAACGGAATGAATTAATTGAACGAATGGCAGAAAAAGGTGTTGCTACAAATGTGCATTATAAGCCAATTCCAATGCATACGGCTTATAAAAAATTGGGATTTTCTATCGATGATTATCCGAATGCATATGATCAGTTCAAAAATGAAATTACATTGCCCCTTCATACTAATTTGACAGATGAAGAGGTAAGCTATGTGATTCATACATTTAAAGAATGTTTAGGTGCATTATGATTTGGAAATCATGGCAGGAGTTGCCCGATGATATGCGATGTGAAGCAGTTCGTCCTTATTACGACATCTTAGCATCCAAACGTCGTGATTTAATGATTAAGTCTGTATTTGATCGTTTAGTGGCAGCCATTCTATTAGTAGTATTAAGTCCCATATTTCTATTATTAGCGGTATGGATAAAACTAGATAGTGAAGGCCCTGTATTTTTTAGACAAGAACGGGTCACGCAGTATGGTAAATCCTTTAGAATTTATAAGTTTAGAACTATGGTACAAAATGCTGAACAGCTTGGTGCACAAGTTACGTCTAAAGACGATATGCGTGTTACATCTGTAGGACAGGCTTTGCGAAAATGTCGACTCGATGAATTGCCTCAGTTGATAAATATATTGGAAGGCACCATGAGTTTTGTCGGTACGCGCCCAGAGGTCCCAAGGTATGTAGCAGCTTATACAAATGAAATGAAAGCGACATTGTTACTGCCTGCAGGTGTAACGAGTGTAGCTAGTATTCGGTATAAGGATGAAGATACCTTGTTAGATGCGGCAGATGATGTAGATGATTGCTATATTCATAATGTATTGCCTGCAAAGATGGAATGGAATTTACGGAGTCTTAAAGAATTCTCGTTCATTGGAGAATTAAAAGTTATGGTGGAAACGGTATTGGCCGTTATACGTTAGAAAGGTAGTATGGCAGAAACAACAGCTCATGATATACAAGCTAAAGAATTGAATATGCTTTTAGTATTTAAAGAATTTTGTGATGCTCATAATCTACGATTCTATTTATGTGGTGGCGGTCTTATAGGGGCTATTCGACATAAAGGATTTATCCCTTGGGATGATGATTTAGATATTTTTATGCCTCGTCCTGATTATGAAAGATTGGCTGAACTTTGGCCTATACACGGTGATAAACGATATACCTATTGTAGGACAACGAGAGATAAAATCTATCATGATGCGGGTGCATCAATTCGCGATGAAGAAACGACTTTCATCAATCGCCATAGTGTGAATGAAGATATTTGTCATGGATTAGCCCTTGAAATTATGCCCATCGATGGCTGTCCCAAGGGTACTGTCAAACGATTCTTTCAATTAATGTGGGCCATGACCTTTGCCTTGTTTAATGCACAACGGTTGCCTGATAACAAGGGCAAGGTATATCGCATGTTGGCTGGGTGCATTTATAAGGTGATTTCTAAACCTTCGTGGCGTTATCACATATGGCGCTTTGCAGAAAAACAAATGAGCCAATATGATTTTGACACATCCCATGAAGTAACAGAACTAATCGGTAGTTTGAAAGGTATGAAGCTACGCCATCCACGCCAAGATTTTGATCACGTTGTATATAAGGAATTTGAAGGTCATCAAATTCCCGTTATGGCTGGTTATGAACGATACTTACGTTTGATTTGGGGCGACTATATGCAATTGCCTCCAGTGGAACAGCGTGTAGCAAAGCATGATGCCGTATATATCGATATGGATCGTAGTTATACCAATTACAAGGGCATTCATTATTTAGTAAATACACATCGTTAATAGTTAAGGGAGGTTCTATGAAAAGAATAG
The DNA here is from genome assembly GCF_000524355.1 of Veillonella sp. ICM51a. Taxonomy (NCBI): domain Bacteria; kingdom Bacillati; phylum Bacillota; class Negativicutes; order Veillonellales; family Veillonellaceae; genus Veillonella; species Veillonella sp. ICM51a. Next base: position 50,338 of record NZ_JAPX01000046.1, on the reverse strand, counting down.
CAGTTATCTTTGCTGGTGGCGTAGGATCCCGTATGAAAAATGATAAAATGCCAAAGCAATTCCTTGAATGGAATGGTAAGCCTATACTGATACAAACACTATCCATTTTTGAAGAAGAACCCTTCATTGATGGCATTGTATTAGTGTGTAAGTCAGACTGGATGGATTATGCAAAGGCTCTGATAGCAAAAGAAGGCCTTCAAAAAATCGTATCCATTGTTCCTGGTGGCGAGACTGCACTGGACTCTCAATATAACGGTTTGCTTGAAGTGAAACGATTATATGGTGTTGATGATATAACAGTACTAATTCATGATGGTGTACGACCTTTGGTTGATCGTTCTACCATTGTTAGAAATATACGATCTGTTGAAACAAAGGGGAGTGCCATTACGGTAACTCCTGCTATTGAAACAGTTATGGTTACTGATGATGGAGAAATCAAAACAATTTTAAATCGTCAACAATGTTTGATGGCAAAAGCGCCTCAAAGTTTTAGGCTCGTTGATATTCTTTCAGTTCATGATACATCAATAGCTGAAGGAATTCATGATTTTATCGATTCTGCATCTATGATGATGCATTATGGGTATCCCTTGTACCCCGTATGGGGGGAACCTGAAAATATTAAGATTACAACCCCATCAGATTATTATATGTTCACAGGTATATTAAAAAATAGAGAAAGTGGAGGTGAGGGCAATTAATACGGTTGTTGAACGAGACATACAAGAAATTATAGGTGATTCTCACATATTTAAGGCGTTTCAGGATAAGACAATACTTGTAACAGGTGCTACAGGTTTAATAGGCTCTATGGTGGCTCGTTCATTAGTAGCAGCCAATGATGCCTACCATCTTTCATTACATGTCATATGCCATGTGCGCAATATAGAAAAGGCACATTCTATATTTGGGGATATTCTAAATTCACAAGCAATCACATTTATTGATAGGCCATTAGATTCTCTAACTGTAGCATGTGACTATATTATGCATGGGGCTGCCCCTACAAAATCTAAATATTTTGTAGAACATCCGGTGGATACGATTCGTACATCAATACATGGTACGGAACGTATGTTAGAACTGGGAAAAGAACAGCGGATTTTAGGTATGGTATATCTATCGAGCATGGAACAGTATGGTATACCTTATGAATCTGGTCAAGTTATGACGGAGGATCGCATTGGATATTTAGATCATCTAAACGTTCGTAGTTCCTATTCTGAAAGTAAGCGTATGTGCGAATGTTACTGTAAATCCTATGCTGTTGAATTTGGTGTTCCTGTTAAAATCGCTCGCCTAGCACAGACGTTCGGCGCTGGTGTACTGTTAGATGATAATCGGGTGTTTATGCAGTTCACCCAACATGCCTTGGATGGTCGTGATATTATCCTTCATACTAAGGGCGATTCCATGTCCAACTTCTGTTATATTACGGATGCAGTGCGGGCCATTATTATTTTGATGACCCAAGGTGATAAGGGCGAAGCTTATAATGTGTGCCATGACGAGGAAACTCGTAGTATTGCTAGTATTGCCAATTTAGTAGCGTGCCATGTGGGGGGCGATAAAGTTTCTGTCGTCTTTGATATACCTGAAAATGCGTCCTCCTTTGGCTATGCGCCTACAGTTCATATGTTTTTAAATTCTAGGAAGATGCGCAATCTATCATGGGAACCAAAGGTAACAATGAAAGACGCATATATACGTTTAGCCGAATATATCACAGAGGAGCGTCAAAATGGGTAAAGAAATTATTATTGTTACGATTTCCCTCGGTAATGATGGTGCTGAACGTATTTTAACAGAACTGGCTCGCCAATGGCATCATGATGGACACGAGATTACAGTTATTCAAACAAGTCCTAATCGCTATGGCACCGAATATGCATTGCCAGAAGGTATAGAGCAAATTCAAATACATACGACCAGTTCCAATAAGATTCTTCGATTTTTACAAGAAATTAAAGTACTTATTGGCATATTAAAACAACGTCCTAATGCAACGTGTTTATCATTTCTGAGTGCGTCCAGTTTTATATTAGCTATTAGTTCGTGGTTTGTGAAAAATCGCATGGTATTTTCTGAACGAAATAATCCACGTAAGGTGCCTGTCGGCAAACATCAACAAATGCTTCGAGACTTTGCGTTTCGATTTGCTGATGCCTTAGTATTTCAAACTGAAGATGCGAAATCATATTTCTCTAAGTCTATACAAAGCCGTGGGCATATTATTCCGAATCCGATTAATGGCAATTTACCAGAACCTTATGAAGGGGAACGTGAAAAGATTATTGTAACCGCATGTCGATTGCATCCGCAAAAGAATTTACCTATGATGATCAATGCATTTAGCATGTTGGCAGATGAGTTTAAGGATTATAAACTTGTCATTTATGGTCAAGGTGTTCTAGAGGATGAACTTCGTCAACAAATTGCAAATTTAGGATTAACAGACAGAGTTCTTTTACCGGGGTTCGCAACTAACATCTTGGAACAAGAGCGACCATGTACAATGTTTGTGTCATCGTCTGACTTTGAAGGCATATCTAACTCCATGTTAGAAGCTATGGGAATGGGGCTACCTGTAGTTGTTACAGATTGCCCGGTAGGCGGTGCGCGTATGGTCATTCAAGATGGGGTCAATGGATTACTAGTGCCTGTAGGGGATACGAAAACGATGTATGAAAAAATGAAATCCATCTTAGCAAGTCCTGAGTTGGCTAAACGTATATCTGTTGAAGCAATCAAGGTGCGAGATACATTCCCACTAAGTAAAATTGCTAAACGTTGGATTGATATTTTATAGAAAAATTAGTGTTGTGATGTACATATATTGAGAGAAGAGGGACAGTATTGAAGTTAAATATTACGACCATATCTAATCGTCTTATATGGTTTATAACATTAGTATTTCTTGTACTTTCATTGACTATATCGTTCGCCCTCGGCGATGCAGATTACGGTGCCTATGTGCTATTTGTATGCTTGTTTGGATTAATACTATGTTATCTCGTACGAGATCAGGGGCGAATTACAGTGTCATTTACATGGATGCATATGTATATGCTACTATTCATAGGCGTTTGCTATCTTAGTTCTCTAAATGCTCTTGATCCATCTGTAGCCATGAGTAGAAGCTTTGATATTGTAAAAATATTTTGTATGCTCATTGTTTTGTATATGTGTTTTCAGCGAGAAAAATCAGTTGATTCCTTATTGAAAATCGGTATGTGGACAGGATATATTGTCTGTTTCTATACGGTGTATTACTATGGACTCGATTATTTTATCAATGTTCTTTCATCATCGGCTCGTATAGCAAATGACGCATTAAATGCAAATACAGTAGGACTATTAGGTGCCAATGCTATTGTAATGACCGTGTATTATATGATGTACGATAAACCGCGATGGTGGAACATCATAGCATTACCAATATTAGGTATATTGGCGGCTACAGGTAGTCGGAAAGCATTGGTATTTGTCGTTATAGGTATCGTTTTATTATTCGTATTCAAAAGCTTTCGTAGTAAAAATATTGTTAATTCCTTAGCTAAATTAGTAGCTTATTTGAGCATATTAATTATTGCTTTTATAGGTATATTACAGCTACCTATTTTTAGTGAAGTATTAGAACGTATGAGTTCCATGGTAGATGCTTTCACAGGCACTGGTGGGGATTCTTCTGCTATTGTTCGCATGGCCTTAGTCGATATTGGTTGGGATTTATTTCATCAGTCTCCAATTATAGGTGTTGGGATTAATAATCCTGCGGTATATACATACTCTATTTTCGGTCGAGAAAATTACTACCTTCACAATAATTACATTGAATTACTGGCGGGTACTGGTGTTATAGGTGTGGTCACATACTACTCCATGTATGCCTATCTCGTTTATAACATGATACGATATCATGATTTTCACAGCAATGAATATGTCATGGTATTTATATTACTTATGTCTCAATTAGTTATGGATATGGGTTTGGTTTCCTATGAAAGTAAAAGTACTTACTTTTATATGATGTTATTTTTTATAGAAGTTCAGATTTTACGGACTAAAAGGAAGAAATTACATGAACATACAAACAATCTTGACCAAGGGAAAGCGGTTCATCTCTGATCCTTATTACCGTTTACGGGTGATGATAAAAATGGGTGCTTATGATTCCTTAAGCGATGAAGCGTTTCTACGAAGGATATTTCCTCAATATATGGGATATCCATTAAATTTAGATAATCCACAGACCTTTAGTGAAAAGATGCAGTGGATGAAATTATATGATCGTAAATCCATATATACTACTATGGTTGATAAGTATGAGGCTAAAAAGTATTTAGCTGATAGGATTGACTCAAAGTACATCATTCCTACTTTAGGTGTATGGGATTCTTTTGATGAAATTGATTTTGATGCATTACCGAATCAGTTTGTACTGAAATGCACTCATGACAGTGGTGGTATTGTAATTTGTAAAGATAAGTCTAAGTTTGATAAAGAAGGAGCACGTCAAATTATTAATAAATCTTTACAGCGTGATTTTTATCTTATAGCTCGTGAATGGCCCTATAAAAATATACGCCGCCGTATTTTAGCAGAAGAGTATATAGATGAGTTAGGGAATGCAGATTTATTAGACTATAAGATGTATTCCTTTCACGGAGAACCAAAGCTAACTGTAGTTTGTTCTGAACGATTTTCTAAAGGTGGAACACGTATGAACTATTATGATGAGGATTGGAATTATATTAATCTTTCCGTTCTTCATTATGAGCCCTCTAACAAAATATTTGAAAAACCGCCACACTATGAAGAAATGAGATCATTATGCCAACAATTATCTAAGGATTTTCCGTTTTTACGGGTTGATTTTTATGACGTGAATGATCATCTTTATATTGGAGAATTAACATTGTATCCTGGCGCAGGATTTATAAAGATGGAACCAATGGAGTTTGATTACGAAATGGGAGAGTGGTTACATCTTGAAGGTATACATCGGAGCTGATTTTGTTCCTACAGATATAAATCGTATATTATTCGAAAATGGTGATATGGAGTCTATAAATTTAAAATCACCTACAAAAACGATTAATGGGTTTACAGCGATACAGAATTATTTGTCATGTGAAGCGCATCATGAGTTATTTTTACAAGGCTTAAAGAATATAAATCGTGATTAAATGGATTTGAATATCAATGGATACTAAAGTTGTAGCTGCTGCTAAGTGGTCACTTATAACGGAGATCTTAGCAAAGCTTATTACACCAATTACAAATATCATATTGGCGCATATTTTGGCCCCTACAGCATTTGGTATTTTAGCCACTATAATGATGGTTATTTCATTTGCGGAAATGTTAGCAGATGCGGGATTCCAGAAATTTCTTGTTCAATACGAATTTGAAAGTGAAGAGGCTAAACAGAAAAGTGTTAGTGTTGCCTTTATTTCAAATATAGTACTAGCTATTGTATTGTGGATTGCTATCATTGTCTGCCGTGATGAGTTAGCATCATTGGTTGGCAATGAAGGATTAGGTATTCCTTTAGCTGTGATGGGGGCTATGTTACCATTGAGTGCATTTAGTAGCATTCAAATGGCAATGTATAGAAGAAATTTTAACTTCAAATTTCTCTTAAGCATACGAATGATTACTATCATTACTCCTTTGTTCGTATCTATACCAATGGCATTAGCAGGTTTTGATTATTGGTCTTTGATTGCTGGGCTTTTAGTGGCACAACTATTTACAGCTATTGCATTATGTGTGAGCCAAGAAAAATTGATATCCATCTATTTTTCGTATCCTATATTTCGTAATATGTTCAGTTTTAGTGCATGGTCCTTGGCGGAGGCATTCTCTATATGGCTTACGGCATGGGTAGATACCTTCATTATTAGTCATTTTTTGAACGCATATTATCTTGGCGTTTATAAGATGCCAACAGCTATAGTTACTACTGTTATGGCTATTGCTACATCTTCGATGGCTCCTGTTTTATTCTCTGCTTTATCACGACATCAACATAATAAAGAGGAGTTTGAAAAAACATTTTTAATATTTCAACGATATATGGCCTTATTTTTGGTTCCATTAGGTGTTGGTATGTTTGTATATCAAGATTTTATTGTACAAATTTTATTGGGACCTCAGTGGAAGTTAGCCGGAATAGTGCTAGGATCATGGGCATTAAGCTCATCTCTCGTGACCGCTATTTCATATTTAATATCTGAAGCGTTTCGTGCTAAGGGAATGCCCAATATTTCATTCCTTGCACAGATGTTACATCTCATCGTATTAATTCCGGTTATATACATATGTGTTCAATATGATTTCACTACATTTGTCTATGCTCGTTCTATAGTACGGATTCAAATGATTGGTGTACTTTTATATCTCTTAGCTGTGTATGTGAAGATGAATGCGTGGAGTGTAATTTTTAATATTAAAGCCTATATCATTACCTCCGCCATTGTAGGTATTGGTTCTTATGCTTTGTTGCATTTATATAATAGTATGATTTGGACGATTTTCTGTATATGTGTCAGTCTTATTTCGTATCTTGTTGTGTTGTATTTATTTCCAGCGGAGAGGGTTGTACTTGCTAAAATATGGGATAGCGCCTTAGCACGACTAAGACGTTCCTAAAGGAAAGGACAGACTATGCTTTTACAAAATGTATCATTACATAACAAGGTAATTCTCATTACTGGGGCTGCAGGATTTGTAGGTGCCAATCTTGTTATGTCGCTTTTTAATAATATTGAAAATAGCCTAATCATAGGTGTTGACTCTGTTAATGATTATTATGATGTGAGTTTAAAGGAGTATAGACTTCAACAGATTGTTTCCTCCGTAAAACATGATAATCAATGGATATTCAAAAAAGGGAATATAGCGGATAAAGAGTTTTTACAATCTATTTTTGATGGATATAAACCGGATGTAGTTGTGAACTTAGCAGCACAGGCAGGTGTACGCTATTCTATTACGAACCCAGACGCATATATAGAATCAAATATTATTGGCTTTTACAATATATTAGAATGTTGCCGTCATTCGTATGATAATGGGGCAAAAGGTGTTGAACATCTTGTATATGCATCATCCTCTTCCGTTTATGGTTCTAATAAAAAGATTCCTTATTCTACAGATGATCAAGTAGATAATCCTGTGTCCTTATATGCAGCTACAAAGAAATCTAATGAATTATTAGCCTATTCCTATGCTAAGTTGTATAACATCCCATGTACAGGCCTTCGGTTCTTTACTGTGTATGGCCCAGCAGGGCGTCCTGATATGGCATACTTTGGATTTACTAACACATTGCGCAAAGGCGAAGTGATTAAAATCTTTAACTATGGTAATTGTAAGCGTGACTTTACTTATATAGACGATATTGTTGAAGGCGTTTATAAGGTTATGCAAGTAGCTCCTGAACGAAGAAATGGGGCTGATGGATTACCAGTACCACCATATGCAATTTATAATATCGGTAATAATAGTCCTGAAAATCTATTGGACTTTGTGACGATTTTAGGGGAAGAGTTAATAGGTGCTGGTGTGTTACCAGCAGATTTTAACATGGAACGCCATAAGGAACTCGTACCGATGCAACCTGGAGATGTGCCGATTACATATGCTGATACATCTGCATTAGAAACGGATTTTGGGTTTAAACCGAGTACAACACTTCGAGAAGGTTTAAGACGTTTTGCAATATGGTATAAAGATTTTTATATGAAGGATGGTAAATAAATGAAAATAGCAATAGCTGGTACCGGGTATGTAGGCCTTTCAAATGGCGTATTATTAGCACAACATAATGAAGTGGTTGCACTGGATATCATTCCTGAAAAGGTAGATATGATTAACCGTAAAGAATCACCTATTGTTGATTCAGAATTGACCGATTATTTAAAGAATAAGTCGCTAAATTTCCGTGCTACATTAGATCCTAACGAAGCTTTCACAGGTGCTGAATATATTATAATTTCTACACCTACCAATTATGATCCACAAAAGAATTTTTTTGATACATCATCCGTAGAATCTGTTATTAAAACAGTTTTAGATATTAATCCTGATGCGGTTATGATTGTTAAATCTACAGTCCCTGTAGGTTATACAGAAGAGATGCGAGAACGGTTTAATACGAAGAATATAATTTTCTCTCCTGAGTTTTTACGTGAAGGTAAAGCGTTATATGATAATTTATATCCTTCTCGTATTGTAGTTGGTGAAGATTCGGAACGAGCTCATACGTTTGCTCACTTATTAGCAGAAGGTGCTCTTAAAGATGATATACCTTTATGTTTCACTGGTTCTACAGAGGCAGAGGCCATTAAATTGTTTGCTAATACCTATTTAGCATTGCGTGTAGCTTATTTTAATGAACTAGATTCCTATGCAGAGGTGCGTGGATTAAATACGAGTGAGATTATTCATGGCGTATGTTTAGATCCTCGTATTGGAGATTTCTATAATAATCCTTCCTTTGGATATGGCGGGTACTGTTTGCCAAAGGATACAAAACAACTATTGGCAAATTACAATGATGTGCCACAAAACCTCATATCTGCCATTGTTGATGCAAATCGGACGAGAAAGGATCACATTGCAGATGCCATCATCGGAAAGGATCCTAAGATTGTTGGCATTTACCGATTGACAATGAAAACAAATTCCGATAATTTTAGAGCTTCTGCTGTACAAGGTATCATGAAACGTATTAAAGCAAAGGGGATTGCTGTTGTTGTGTATGAACCAACACTAGAGGCGGATGATTTTTTCCACTCACCAGTCATTAGAAACTTTGATGATTTTAAACGTGTTAGTGATGTGATTGTAGCTAATCGTTGGGATGATTCCTTGGCCGATGTAAAAGATAAAGTTTATACTAGAGATATTTTTGACCGAGATTAGTGGCGGTGATAGTAGATGTTAAAGAAACATTGGATAAGCTTTACTTTAGTTATTCTCGTTATCCTTTTTATCTGGGATAATTCGCTACAAAATGATATTTCCTCAGATGGTTTGAGTCTTAAGATGACACAATGGTTGAGTCCGATTCTGTATAAGCTGGGCCTCACCGGTGACATGTGGTCGTTAAATCGCATTGTCCGAAAGATGGCGCATGTGTTCGAGTTTGCTGTACTTGGTGGATGTTTGTATGTGGCATTGCATCAATTTAATCGTGAATATGCAGGACTTAAAGTGATTTTTATAGGATTAGTTATTGCCGTTATGGATGAATGCTTACAACTTGCAAGTATTGGTAGACATGCATCGATTCGCGATGTGGCAATCGATACAGCTGGCGTTATCATTGGTGTTGCTGTCGTACAAGTTATACTATCTATTTATCAAAGAATCCGGCATAGTTAATAGATGGATTTTAATTAAATATACAAGGCTTCTATGAGTTATTGATAGGAGCCTTGTTTTTTTGTGAAAACAAAATGAAATTATTAAATAATCTTTAATTTTAAGCAATCAAATATTATCAAAAGTTTGGGTATAGGTACTTTTCAAGACATAGATTCATTGGTATAATATGAATACAAAATGAATTTGAGCAATTAAAGAGATTATATTTAAGAGATTTATATCGAGGTAAGGGGCGATATAAAGATGAGAATGGGGAAGAAGATGAAACGCATTTTAGATTTACATACATATATTTTGCCAGCTATGGCAGATGGAAAGGGACCTCAATCCATGGCTGAATCTGTGCAAATGGTTAAAGATTTAGTCCGTTCTGGTATTACAGATATTTTTTGTACACCTAAGGTTAATGAGCTAAATGTACAGACCGTTGTTGAGTCAGTAGTGGAGCAGGTAGAAAATTTAACACAAGTAGTATCTGAACAAGCGATATCGGTTACATTACATAATGGTGCCGTTGTTGAGTTAGGTGATGGTATGATTGACTATATACGCAATCATAAAGAATCACTTGTATTAGGTAATAGTCATTTTATGTTAGTTACTATTCCACAAGATTGTAAGTTATATCATGTAGATGCGTGGTTACAGACTTTATGTGACTTAGGCATCACGCCTATCATAAGTGAAGTGGAACGTAGCGACCTTTTCTTTAATAAACCTGAACAACTATTGGAATGGGTTGATAAGGGCATTTTATTTGAATGTAATATTATGTCCTTTACACATCATTCTGAGCATTATACGAGAGCTATTGAATTATATACGAATGGTCTAATACACTTCTTTGGCACTGGTTATGATGTGATGAATAATCAATATGGTAGCTATGTAGATGTAATTTCTAAACTAGATATTGAATATAAGAAAGATTTACTTAGTGACGTCCGATTAAATGAACGCGATTTATTAGCGGATAGAGTATTTTATCCTACGGTACCGGATCATTGGGCAGGAAAACGACCTAATTTTTGGACTCGACTTCTTTCAATCGCTTTATAAAAAAAAGAGTTTTTTTGTTATGCCGTTTAAGTATAGCAAAAAGACTCTTTTTTACATGATATTGTATTTTTTATTGCAATAAAACACTATATATAGTATACTATGAAAGCGGTTAGAAATACGAAATAATCTATTGAATTTTGTATTTTTCGTAGTAAATAATATAGATTGAGTATGGTTTTTTCCATACTTTTTTATATGTAATGACATTAATTAATTCGGAGTATGGGAAACGGGGAGGTTCCGAGATGTTGCAGGTCATTAAACGGGATGGTACAAAGGTACCTTTCGATAAACATAAAATTGCAGTAGCTATTGAAAAGGCAGAACATAGTAGTACGGGGTTATATGAATCTGGCTTAGCTGAACGCATTGCTGACGAAATTGAAGCATATGCTATAAAACTTCAAAAGGATATGACAATCTATGCTATAGAAGATCAAGTATACTATAAGTTGATTGAGTATCATAATCCTGCAACAGCTCGTGCTTATGAAGGTTATAAAGCGGTACAAGCTTTCAAACGTCGCCAAAACACGACTGACGAAGATGTCATCGGTTTGTTGGATCGTAGTAATGTTAGTGTTCTTGATGAAAATTCTAATAAGGATGCCGCCATTGTATCTACACAACGCGATTTAATTGCTGGTGAAGTGTCCAAGGATATTGCGCGTCGTAAGTTGATTCCTACAGATATACTAGAAGCACATGATAGCGGTGCTATCCATTTCCACGATATGGACTATATCATCCAACCGATGTTTAACTGTTGCTTAATCAACTTAGAAGATATGTTGACAAATGGTACAGTTATCAATGGTAAGCGCATTGACACGCCAAAATCATTCCAAGTAGCATGTACTGTAACAACTCAAATCATTGCACAAGTTGCATCTGGTCAATATGGTGGTCAAAGTATTAATGGCATTGACCGTATTTTAGCACCATTCGTACGTAAATCTTATGAAAAAATCCTCAATAATGTAATTGAAGAACAAGTTGAGATTTACGGCATGGAACCAAATATGGAAAAGGCTCGTGAAATTGCTTGGAAACGTACGCGTAAAGAGGTAAAGGACGGCATTCAAACCATTCAATACCAAATCAATACATTGATGACTACAAATGGCCAATCCCCATTCGTTACATTGTTTATGTATTTCCAACCGGATTATGAATACGCTAAGGAAGCGGCATTAATTACGGAAGAAATTTTACGTCAACGTATTAAGGGTGTAAAAAATGAAGCCGATGTATACATTACACCAGCATTCCCTAAATTAATTTATGTATTAGACGAACACAATGTTCATCCGGATAGCCCATATTATTATTTAACAGAATTAGCTGCTCAATGTACGGCTAAACGCATGTATCCTGATTATATTTCTGCAAAGAAGATGAAGGAAAATTACGAAGGCAATGTATTCAGCCCTATGGGATGTCGTTCCTTCTTATCTCCTTGGAAGGATGCAGAAGGCAATTATAAATTTGATGGCCGTTTCAACATGGGCGTAGTAAGTTTGAATTTGCCACAAATTGGTATTTTAGCACGCGGTAGTGAAGAAAAGTATTTTGAAATCTTGGATAAACGCCTTGAGTTAGCTGAAAAAGCATTGATGTTACGTTACAATCTATTGAAAGATGTAGTAAGTGATGTATCCCCAATTCACTGGCAACATGGTGCTATTGCGCGACTTAAAAAAGGTGAAAAAATCGCTCCATTTTTGACTGGTGGCTATGCGACAATTTCCCTTGGTTATATCGGCATTTATGAAGCATGTCGCTTGATTACTGGCGAATCTAATACAGGTGAACATGGTCGTGTTTTTGCCATGAAAATTATGGATCGTTTGAACCAAGCTATTAATGAATGGCGTGAAAAACATAACTTAGGCTTTGGCCTTTATGGTACGCCTGCTGAAAGCTTAACAAATCGCTTCTCTTCTTTGGACCGAGCACGCTTTGGTATTATAGAAGATGTAACGGACAAAGGTTACTATACGAATAGTTATCATGTAAGCGTTCGTGAAGAAATTAACGTATTTGATAAATTTGCCTTTGAATCTGAATTCCAAAAGAAATCGACTGGCGGTTGCATTTCTTATGCAGAAATTCCCAATATGACCAATAATATTCCTGCAGTATTGACGATGATTAAATATATTTACGATAATATTTCCTATGCAGAGTTCAATACTAAATCTGACTATTGTCATGAATGCGGATTTGATGGTGAAATCAAGGTTAATGATGACAATCAATGGGAATGCCCTCGTTGTCATAATACAAACCGCGATAAATTAACAGTTATCCGCCGTACGTGTGGATACCTTGGTGAAAACTTCTGGAACGAAGGTCGCACAAAAGAAATTAAAGATCGTGTAATGCATATTTAATTTTATTAATCGTAAACATGTTAAAAGCTGTGCCATCGGCACAGCTTTTACTATATACATGATAAATTGAAATATATCTATATGTTTAATTTGGTCAAAGTTGATTATAGGCAAATATGGGGGTTATTATGAGATATGGACAGATCCGACAATATGATATCGCCAATGGGGAAGGTATACGCACATCTATATTTGTAACTGGTTGCACCCATTGCTGTTATAATTGTTTTAATGAAGAATATCAAGATTTTAATGCTGGTCAAGAATGGACTGATAAAGAAACACAGCTGGTTGTGTCTTATGTAAAAGATCCTAATTGTGCAGGCCTTACCTTGTTAGGTGGTGAACCATTTCAAAATATTGATGGTATGCTAGCCATAGTGAAAGCGGTGCGTGAAGCAGCGCCTGAAAAACCTATTTGGGCTTACTCTGGCTATGTATGGGATGATATTATATCTGATCCATCGCGCCGTAGCTTAGTGGAACAAATTGATATTCTTGTTGATGGTCGATTTGTAGATGAGTTAAAAGATCCATCCTTACGATTTAGAGGCTCTTCTAATCAACGAATTATTGATGTACAATCTTCGTTGAAACAGGGTGAAGTAATACTGGCTATGGAGTGATATAGAGAGTATGTTAGATAAACGTTTACTTGGTTTAATAATAATCGTTGGCCTGGTGGCGGGCTTAATCGGTTCTTTTTATACCCATTTGTTACATTATATCCAGCATTTTATGTATGCCTATTCTACATCAGAAGGTTTATCATTTGGACAAGCCGTGGCCCGTGTATCGCCTGAACATCGATTGTTAGCCTTACTGGCCTGTGGTCTTGTTGGCGGTGTAGGTTGGGTTCTTATCCATCGTTATGGAGATCCACTGGTAGATATAAAAAAAGCTGTCCAGGATTCTACAAAAGAAATGCCTCCGTTGACCACATTTATTCATGCTACATTGCAAATTATCACGGTCGGCATGGGTTCTCCGCTTGGTCGAGAAGTAGCACCTCGTGAAGCTAGTGCTGGTATCATGTCTGGATTATTGCGCTATGTTGATATGCGCCCTGAGGACAAGTCGCTTATTATTGCTTGTGCTGCTGGTGCAGGCTTAGCTGCCGTATATAATTCTCCTTTATCAGCTGCTATTTTTACGCTAGAGACATTACTTATCACATGGAATGTTCGAGCCATGAGTGCAGCCATTTTATCGTGTGGACTAGCTACATTGGTCGTTCGTCAGGCAGGGATAGGAGATCTTGTTCAGTATACGATGCCACAACCACCCTTATATGGTAGCTATCAAGAATTTGCTATCGTTCTTGGCGCTGTCATTGCTATTGGCGTTGTTTTATTTGATAAAACACAATCTTTATTACCTAAGTTTGATAGAAAAAGCCCTAAAATGATTGTCATAGCTCTTTTATCATTTGCTGTTATTGGGGTGATGGCTATGTATTTTCCAGAAATCCTCGGTAATGGTAAAGCTGGTAATCAGTTGACCTTTACAGATTTAGTAGGATGGGATTATGCATTAGGTCTATTAGCTACTAAATGGATTGCCGTGTTACTTGCCTTAATGGCTGGTGCTTATGGTGGTCGAATTACGCCATCCATGATGCTAGGTAGTACATTGGCATTAGCCTTTGCAGCCTTGTGGAGTATTATGGTCAGCCCTGTACACCTTGGCTTTGCTGCATTTATAGGGGCCGTAATTTTCTTGGGATTGGCACAAAAGATGCCGCTTACATCCTGTGTGTTCATGTTAGAACTTTCACGATTTTCCGTGGAAATGTGCTTCCCAATGGCGCTATCTATGGGCTCCGCATTGATAACTCAGCAGATTGTAAAAGCAAGATTCCAATTATAAAACAAAACTGTATACTATATCGGACGATATTCTGATGATAAAGAAATAGCGACTAATTGATTCCATGTGATCATCTAGTCGCTATTTTACGTGTGAAGGCTTTATTTATAGAAAACCCTATTTTTTACATTGTAGTTATACAATTTTGGCGCTTTTGTCGTATTCTTCGCCACCACAATCTGGTAGCATACCATATTCTACAGTCCAAAGGTGTTTATATTTTAATGCTTGATTGTGGATTCTTTCAACTTGGGATTCATCAGTACGTACGATGCGTGCAGGAATACCAACGACTAAAGAATAGGGAGGGATTGTAGTATTTTCTTTTACCACTGCACCGGCTGCAATGATAGAGCCAGTACCGATATGACAACCACTTAGTACGATAGCCCCCATGCCAACGAGTACATTATCCTCGATGGTAGACGCATGAACAATGGCGCCATGACCTATAGTTACATAGTCGCCAAGTATACAAGCCTCATCATCATCGACGTGAAGCACAGAGTTATCTTGTACGTTGGAATAACGACCTACTACAATTTTATTAACATCGCCACGAAGTGCACAGTTTTGCCAGATGGAGGCAAATTCTTTCAACTCTACATCGCCGGCTAGTTCAGCACCAGGCATAACACAAGATTTTGGATCTAATTTTGGATACTTTCCATGATAAGGTAACATAGGACCTCCTATTAAATTACTTCAATAAAGCGTTGTGCTTTACGGATTGCCATAATAGCTTCATTAATAACAGAGTGTACAATAGTTTGAGCTGGTTCAATTTCATTAAGCCTATTAAGCGCTTGGCCTACTTGTACAGCACCATTGACAACGTCGCCATCGATAGCAGCTAATTTATTTGTACCTTGGGACATTTTGCTGCGCTCTTCTTTTGTTGTAACGCCATCGGTTTCTGCTGCAATATAACGGTCTGTAAAATCACTGCGCAAGCTACGTACACCACCGTGACCGGAGAGAAGACCTGTTACAACGGAGTCAGTATCTGTTGCTTTGATAATTGCTTCTTTCATATTTTGATGAGCTTTACATTCTTCGGCAAGTAAGAAACGGGAACCCATTTGTACACCTTCAGCCCCCATCAATAAAGCTGCTGCTAAACCACGACCATCAACGATGGAACCAGCCACAACAACAGGAATAGTGATTTCTGGTAGAATGTTTTCCATCAAAGACATTGTCGTTTGAGAACCGATGTGACCACCAGCCTCCATACCTTCTACGACGATAGCATCGGCACCAGCATCTTGAATGCGTTTTGCTAATTTTAAGGAAGGTACAACAGGAATGACCTTGATGCCCGCTTCTTGGAATGGCTTAATATATGGGGTAGGGTTGCCAGCGCCAAGTGTTACAAATGCAGGCTTTTCTGCGATGATAACATCTACTAATTCATCTTTATTTGGGGCCATAAGCATTAAATTTACACCAAAAGGTTTATCTGTTAATTCTTTGCATGCGCGAATCTCATTGCGAGTCCATTCTGCATCGCGACCGCCTAAGGCGATAACACCTGTAGCACCAGCGTTAGCTACAGCTGCAACTAATGTAGCTTCAGAAACCCATGCCATAGCACCTTGGATGATAGGGTATTCGATATTTAGTAATTCAGTCAGTTTTGTTCTCATGAATCCTCCTATAATATAGTTATATATAAGATAATAAAATCTACTTATGTGGCGAATATTTAGTATACCACTATATATTTCTAGTAAATAGTATATCATAAAAATCTAATTGATAATAGATTTCATTATAAAATTACGTATGAAAGTAATAATAGTCAGCTTTCAGAGGATATTGAAAATTTAGTAGAAAAATGGAAAATGAGTATTGAAAAGTTTCGATGTCTTTGCTATACTATATTACAGATAAAGTATCTTAACGATATGAACACATTAATATAATCTCAAGTGAAGGAGGAAATAGACATGGAAAAATACGTATGCGTAGTATGCGGTTGGGTTTATGACGAAGCTGTAGAAGGCGTTAAATTCGAAGATCAACCAGCTGATTATGTTTGCCCTATCTGTGGCGTTGGCAAAGATCAATTCGAAAAAATGTAATTGATACATTAGAAAGGCTATCTTAAGCAATATTGAGATAGCCTTTTTTATTTGACAAAGCACACTGTCATGTTTATAATATTATAAGTCGAGGTAAGATTATGAAACTGCAAGTAGAGCAAGCAAAAGAACATATAGGAAAGAAATTTCCTTATAGCTATACGATGCCGAGTGAAGAACTTGGTAGTGACGTAGTTGCTTTTCCTTGGAGCCGTCATGATATAACTATTAGTGGTGAGTTTTGGTTTGATGGTCAAAACTACATCGTTCAAGGTTCGATTAATTCTAAAGGTGATTACGAATGTTCTCGTTGTTTAACGACTACGGAACATGAGCGTAACGATTCCTTCGAGGAAATCTTTAGTGATTCTCGAGATGCCGATGAAGATGTGATTCCTTTTAACGGAGAGGAAATTGACTTAACCGAACTGATTCGGGATACATTAATCATCAATGAGCCCTCTCAAGTGTTATGTCAGGATGATTGCAAAGGATTGTGCGTTCATTGCGGAGCAAATTTGAATGTTTCACCTTGTTCTTGTGAATCCTTTGTGGTGGATCCTCGATTCGCAGAGTTACGTGCTTTGCTTGATGAGAAAGATGATAGACTATCCTAATGATTGTACTAAGGAGGTGCAGATAATGGCAGTACCTAAGCGTAGATTATCCAAATGCCGTCGCGATCGTCGTCGTGCAAACTGGAAATTAGAAGCTCCTGGTTATGTAGCATGTCCACAATGCCACGAACCTATGATGCCTCATCGTGTTTGCCCTACATGTGGTCACTATAAAGGTGAACAAGTAGTTGCAAAAGCCTAATTGAGCGTGTAAAACACCTACACATTTGTGTAGGTGTTTTTTACTGCCCAAAAATGGATAGTTGTTGATTAATGTATGCTTTATATTAATATCTCCTATAAAGTATTAATTAATTTTAAAATAAGGACAATATTTAGTATATTACCATAAAATATATCACTATATATGCGAAAAACCTTGCCAATATGGGAATTATTATATATACTTAAGATGTAATATTAATACTAGGTCATAAAAGGTGGTCCCATGAGTAGGTTGAAGAAGCAAGAAAGACAGAAACAGTTAACAGAAAAACTGAATATTACGCCTTTTCTTACTGATGAAGAGTTGGCATCGCACTTTGGTGTCAGTGTACCTACAATTCGACTCGATCGATTAGAATTGGGAATTCCTGAATTGCGTGAGCGTATTAAGGCGATGGCTACCGAACATGCTCAGGATGAGCAACCGGAACCAATACAACATGAAATTGTAGGCGAACTCATCGATGTAACGGAAGGAAAACAAGCTTTATCCATGTTACATACGACGCCAGACATGGAAGATCGTTTTGGTTATATTGATCCACAGTATTTGTATGCTCAAGCAAATTCCTTGGCCAAGCTAGTTATGGGTTCAACCCTTTGCTCTGCAGAGGTGGGGAATATTAAATATAAAAATCCAGTAGAGTCTGGTACTAATTTGGTGGCGAAAGCAGAAATTGTTCGTCGTCGTGGAGATAAATACTTTATTTGGGTTATAATTAGAGATAAAATAAAAGAAGTATTTAGAGCTAAATTTATCATGGAGTCTGTGGAGAATCGGGTGTAGTATATGAAAATTGCAATTGACGCCATGGGTGGTGATTTTGCTCCCTTGGAAATCGTCTTAGGCGCCTTGGAAGCAGTGCGAGAAACGGAACATATTGATGTTGTTCTCGTAGGCGATAAAACTCAAATATTCAAAATTTTAGAAGATAATAATGAAACAAATAATCCTCGCATTTCTGTGTATCATGCGAGTCAAGTAATCGGAATGGATGAGCATCCGGGTCAAGCATTGCGCAAGAAGAAGGATGCCTCCGTTGTAGTAGCTACATCTTTGGTTAGAAGCAAAGAATGTGAAGCTGTTATTGCCCCAGGAAGCACAGGTGCAGCTGTAGCGGCAGCATTATTCGGTCTAGGCCGTATCAAGGGCATTGATAGACCTGTTATTGCTACGCCAATGCCAACTGTAAACGGTATAACCGTTATGTTGGATTCCGGTGCAAATTCAAATAGTAAACCAAAACATCTTGTACAAGGTGCATTGATGGGGGCTGAGTATGCGAAACTTTTACTTGGCAAAGAAAACCCTACAGTAGGCCTTTTAAATATCGGTGAAGAAGCAACTAAAGGTAATGAAGTTGTGCTTGCTACATATCCTATCTTGGAAAATATGAAAACCATTAATTTTAAAGGAAATGTAGAAGGTCGCGATATTCCGAAAGGAACCGTAGACGTTGTCGTTTGCGATGGTTTTGTAGGCAATGTAATTCTTAAATTTGCAGAAGGTCTTGTAACTGGTTTGACACAGCTCATTAAAGACAGCATTATGAATGGCGGAATATTAGCTAAAATTGGGGCATTGCTTATCAAACCAGCGTTGAAACCAATGGCCAAGAAGGTGGACCACACTGAAAATGGTGGTGCTCCATTACTTGGTGTAAATGGTGTGTTTATGATTGCTCATGGCAGTTCAAAGGCTAAAGAAATTAAGACTGCTATTACCATTGCAGCCGATTTAGTAGAACGCAAAATAATTGAACATATTCGAGAAACAATGGAAATTGAAGGAGCCGTAAAATATGAGTATGATGAATAAACCTGTCGGTATTATTGGTACAGGTAGCTTCCTTCCTGATAATGTGGTGACTAACTTTGATTTAGAGAAAATGGTCGATACAAGTGACCAATGGATCAGAGAACGTACAGGCATTGAAGAAAGACGCATTGCACCAGAAGGTATGAATACATCCTATATGGCAACTGAAGCCGCAAAAAAAGCACTTCAAATGGCTAAGCTCGATGTAGAAGATATCGATATGATTATCTTTGCTACATTGACACCAGATATGGTGATTCCTTCTGCCGCATGTATGTTGCAAGCAAATCTTGGTGCGAAAAATGCAGCAGCTTATGATTTACAAGCTGCATGCTCCGGATTTGTGTATGGGTTGATAACTGCTCAAAGCTATATCGCTTCTGGATTATTTAAAAATGTTCTCGTTGTAGGCGCAGAAATTTTGTCTCGTCGCGTTAACTGGAAAGATCGCGGAACTTGTATTCTATTTGGTGATGGTGCAGGTGCAGCCGTTGTTTCTGAGGTTCCAGAAGGTTATGGTATCAAAGGGGTCGACTTAGGCGCTGATGGCACTGGCGGCTCTGCATTGTGTATACCAGCTGGTGGGACAGCTGTGGTAGCTAATGATCAACGCATAGAAGAAGGCTTGACTTTCATTCATATGGATGGTCCAGAAGTATATAAATTTGCTGTTAAAACAATGGGAAAAACGGCATTAAAATCTCTAGAACGAGCTAATATGAATTTAGATGAGTTAGATTATTTTATCCCACATCAAGCTAATATTCGTATTATTGATTCAGCCGCTAAGCGTTTACATATGCCAAAAGAAAAGGTATTTGTAAATTTACATAAGTATGGTAATACATCTGCTGCATCAGTGGCCATTGCGTTGGATGAAGCAAATCGTGAAGGTTGCTTAAAACGCGGTGATAATGTAGCACTTGCAGGATTTGGTGCTGGCCTTACCTGGGCTAGCCTCGTCTTGAAATGGTATTAAGGAGGAAACATCAAGATGATTAAGACTGATATTTGTGATTTGTTACAGATTGAGTATCCTATCTTTCAAGGTGGTATGGCTTGGTTAGGAACGGCTGAACTTGCGTCTGCAGTATCAGAAGCAGGTGGTCTTGGCATAATTGGTGCAGGACATATGCCTCCTGATATTTTCCGCAACGAAATTCACAAAGTTAAAGAACGTACTAATAAACCATTTGGTTGTAATATTATGTTGATGTCTCCTTTTGTAAAAGAAGTTATGGAAGTCGTTGTTGAAGAACGAGTTCCTGTTATTACAACTGGTGCGGGTAATCCTGGTGTATATATCCCAGCTTTGAAAGAAATTGGCACAAAGGTTATTCCTGTAGTTGCATCCGTTCTTTTAGCGAAACGTTTACTTCGTGGTGGTATTGATGCGATTATTGCAGAAGGTACTGAATCAGGTGGCCATGTTGGGGATATTACAACAATGGCATTGTTACCACAAGTTGTAGATGCTGTCGATGTTCCAGTTATTGCTGCTGGTGGTATCGCTGATGGCCGTGGCGTAGCAGCTGCGTTTGCACTAGGTGCTCATGCAGTTCAAATGGGTACACGTTTTGTCCTATCTGAAGAATGTATTGCTCATGAAAACTATAAAAACGCTGTATTGAAAGCAAAAGATCGTTCTACTGTTATGACTGGTCTTACAACAGGTCATCCAGTTCGAATTATCGAGAATCAATTAGCACATAAATATAAAAACCTTGAATTTAGTGGTGGTTCCAAAGAAGAATTAGAAAATCTTGGCGCAGGTACACTTCGTAAAGCTGCTATTGAAGGTGATGTAAAAGAAGGCTCCGTTATGATTGGTCAAATCGCAGGTATGCTACACGATGTGAAACCTTGTAAAGAAATCATTACAGAGATTATGACAGAAGCTGAAACAGTGATTAAAAATCTACAAACTTTTGGCAAATAAGGAGGCCATCCTATGAAAACTGCATTCGTATTTCCAGGTCAAGGATCCCAAAAAGTAGGCATGTTACAAGATTTGTATAATGCATACACAATCGTTAAACAACGTTTTGAAGAAGCTGATGAAGCATTGGGATATTCTATTTCTAAATTATGCTTCGAAGGACCTGATACAGAATTGGTTAAGACTGCTAATACACAACCAGCTATTTTAACTGCTTCCGTAGCTTGCTATGAAGTGTTGAAAGAACAAGGCTTTACACCAGATATCGTAGGTGGTCATAGCTTAGGTGAATATAGTGCGTTAGTCGCTGCCGGTGTTCTTGATTTTAAGGATGCTGTGTATGTAGTTCATAAACGTGGTGAATATATGCAAGAAGCTGTACCATTGGGCAAGGGTGCTATGGCAGCTATTCTAGCATTGCCAAGAGAACAAGTTGTTGAAATTTGCCAACAAGTTAATGATACAGTTGGTTCTGTACAAGCTGTAAACTTTAACTGCCCTGGTCAAATCGTAATCGCTGGTGAAACAGCTGCCGTAGAAACAGCAGCTGAAAAAATGAAAGAAGCCGGTGCAAAACGTGCAGTAATGCTTCCTGTAAGTGCTCCATTCCATAGTCGTCTTATGGAACCTGCAGCGCTTCGTTTAAAAGAAGAATTAGATAAGATCCAAGTTAACGATGCTAAGATTCCAGTAGTAGCTAATGTAACCGGCAAAATTTTGACAAATGCTAGTGACATTAAAGAATCTTTAGTAACACAAGCAGCTAATCCTGTATTGTGGGAAGATTGTGTTGCAGAAATGGTTAACTTCGGTGTAACTCGCTTTGTAGAAGTTGGTCCTGGCAAAGTATTAACCGGTTTCACTAAAAAGATTAATAAAGAAATGGAATTAGCTAATGTAGAAGACATTCCATCCTTAGAGAAAACGCTTGAATTTTTAAAGGGGGTTCGATAAAATGCACTTAGAGGGTAAAGTAGCTCTCGTAACTGGCGCCTCTCGTGGTATCGGTCGCGCCGTTGCTATTCAACTTGCACAATCTGGTGCTGATGTTGCTGTTAACTATAGTGGCAGTGAAGCTGCTGCTCAAGAAACAGTAGACGCTATCTTAGCATTGGGTCGCAAAGCGACTAAAATTAAAGCCAATGTTGCAAATGCTGAAGAAGTAGCAGCAATGGTTGAAGAAACGCATAAAACATTTGGTCACATCGATATTTTAGTAAATAATGCAGGTATCACTCGTGATGGTTTGCTTATGCGTATGAAAGATGAAGACTTTGATGCCGTTATCGATATCAACCTTAAAGGTGTATATTTGGTAACAAAAGCAGTATCCAAAATTATGATGAAACAACGTGCTGGTCATATTATTAACATGACTTCTGTTGTTGGTTTGATGGGTAATGCTGGTCAAGCTAACTATGCGGCTTCTAAAGCTGGTGTAATTGGTTTTACTAAATCTTGTGCAAAAGAGTTAGCTAGCCGTGGTATCACAGTTAATGCAATCGCACCTGGCTTTATCAATACTGATATGACAGATGTATTGCCTGAAAAGGTGAAAGAAGCTATGGTAACACAAATTCCGTTGGGCCGTATGGCTAAAGCTGAAGAAGTGGCTGCCGTAACAACATTCCTTGCTAGTGATTTTGCTAGCTATATTACAGGTCAAGTCATCAATGTAGATGGCGGCATGGTAATGTAGTTACAAAATTAGACTATATATAAATCTCATTTGAAAGGAGGTGAACCACTAATGAGCACTTTCGATAAAGTTAAAGCAATCGTTGTGGAACAATTAGGCGTTGATGAAGCTGAAGTTACCATTGATTCTACATTCATCGACGACTTAGGCGCTGACTCCTTGGATATCGTTGAATTGATCATGGCATTTGAAGAAGAATTCAATGTTGAAATCCCTGACGACGTTGCAGAAAAAATCAAAACCGTTAAGGATACAGTAGAATATATTGATTCTGCTAAATAAGCTGTATAGCTGACAATTCAGCCGTGCGGGGGGCCGAGTGGCTCCCCTAATCGGTATTGTTTACAGGAGGAATTGATAGTGAAGCTCCCTGAACTTCGCATTGGGAATCTAGTGGCCAAAGTACCTATTATTCAAGGTGGTATGGCGATTAGATTGTCTACAGCTCGGTTGGCAGCAGCCGTTGCAAATGAAGGTGGTATTGGCCTTATTGCAGCATCTGGATTGCCTTTTGATGAATTAAGATATGAAATACAATTAGCTAGAAAATTATCACCTACGGGTATTATTGGTATAAATGCGATGGTAGCAGCAACGCAATTTGCGGGTCTTGTAAAAACTGCCATCGAAGAGGGCATTGATCTTGTAGTGGCAGGTGCCGGTTTTTCAAGAGATATGTTCGCAATGGGTAAAGAGTCTGGTACTCCAATCGTACCTATTGTTTCTTCTGCAAAATTAGCGCGCATTTCTGAAGGTTTAGGTGCCGCTGCAGTTATCGTAGAAGGTAGCGAAGCTGGTGGTCACTTGGGAACGGATCGTTCTGCTCGTGAAATCGTACCAGAAGTTGTAGCAGCTGTTAAAAATATTCCAGTTATTGCAGCTGGTGGTGTTTTAGATGGTAAAGATATCGTAGATATGTTTAAATTAGGTGCTAATGGCGTTCAAATGGGCAGTCGCTTTGCTGCTTCTGATGAATGTAATGCATCTGATGAATTGAAAAAAATGTATGTGCGTGCTACAAATCCTGAGGATATTGTATTGATTCAAAGTCCAGTAGGTTTACCAGGCCAAGCTATTAAAAATAAATTTGCTGAATCTGTTCTTGATGGCACTGTAGCGCCACCAACAGTATGTGACAATTGTTTAAAACATTGTTCCCATAAATTCTGTATTATCCGTGCTTTATCTAGAGCGCAACAAGGTGATGTGGAAACGGGGTTAGTATTCTCTGGCAATAATATGCGAAAAGTCGATAAGATTATGCCAGTTAAAGATATTTTTGCACAGTTAAAACAACAAGTAGCAGAAATCGATTAATTAAAGGGGCTATATAGCTATAAGAGGTGGAATAATTGGAAAAACGTGTAGTAATTACTGGCTTAGGAGCGATTACTCCGGTAGGTATCGGTAAAGAGAATTTCTACAATGCGTTGTTAGAGGGTAAATCTGGTATTGGCCCAATTACACGCTTTGATGCATCTGACTATGCAACACGCATTGCAGGTGAAGTAAAAGATTTTGATATTACTCAATATGGCGTAGATAAAAAAGAAGCTCGCCGTATGGACCGTTCCGTTGAATTTGCAATTGGTGCAGCTGTTTTGGCAGCTGATGATGCAAAATTAGCACTTGATGAAGAAGATTTGGACCGTTGTGGTACAGTAGTTGGTACTGGTATTGGCGGTATTGATTCTATCCATGATGTGTATACAACATTATTTGAAAAAGGTCCTGGTCGTGTTAGCCCATTTGCAGTTCCTATGATGATTGCAAATATGTCTTCTGCACGTGTATCCATTCGCCTAGGCTTGAAAGGTCCTGTTATTACAGACGTGACAGCTTGTACTTCTGGTACTAATGCAATTGGTGATGCATTCCGTATTATTCAACGTGGTGATGCAGACATCATGTTTGCAGGTGGTACTGAAGCTGCTGTTTCCCCTGCTGCTGTAGCTGGCTTCGCAGCTATGAAAGCTATGTCTACACGCAATGATGAGCCTACAAAAGCATCTCGTCCATTTGATAAGGACCGTGACGGTTTCGTAATGGGTGAAGGTGCAGGTATCGTTGTACTTGAAGAATTAGAACACGCTAAAGCTCGTGGTGCTCATATCTACGCAGAAGTAGTAGGCTATGGCACTAATGGCGATGCTTATCATATTACAGCTCCAGCTCCTGGTGGTGTACAAGCTCGTAAATGTATGGAATTAGCAATTAAAGATGCAGGTATTGATCCTAAAGAAATTAACTACATCAATGCTCACGGTACATCTACAGGCTTGAATGATAAAAACGAAACATTGGCTATTAAAGAATTGTTCGGCGACCATGCAAAAGATATCGCTGTTAACTCTACAAAATCTATGACCGGTCACTTGTTGGGCGCTGCTGGTGCGATTGAAACTATTGTAATGGCAATGGCAATCGAAACAGGTAAGGTTCATCCAACAATTAACTGTGATAATCCAGATGAAGGTTTAGACCTTGATTATGTACGTGAAGGTGCTCGTGATTTACATGTTACAGCAGCTCTTTCTAACTCCTTTGGCTTTGGTGGTCATAACGGTACACTTTGTGTTCGCCGTTATGAAGACTAATGGGGCGTCACGTATCGCATAAGAATACTATAATGACACAAGCTCGTGAAGATTCTCTTCATGAGCTTGTTAGTCGTTTACATATACCGAATATTGATATCTCGATTTTAGATTGTGCTTTTACTCATACATCTTATGCGAATGAACATAAATCTAAGCATATTCATCATAATCAACGCTTAGAGTTTCTTGGTGATGCTGTATTGGATTTAATTATTGGGGAATATTTATTTACAACATATCCCGATATGTCTGAAGGTAATTTGACTAAGATTAAGGCGGCTACAGTTTGTGAAGATTCATTAGCTACCGTTAGTCGTACATTGCATTTAGGTGATTATTTATTACTGGGCCATGGGGAAAAGTCCTCTGGTGGTAGTGATAGAAAATCCATATTAGCTGATACATTTGAATCATTGATTGGTGCGTTATATATAACGACTGACTATAAAACAGTAATGGACTTTGTTCTTCATCACTTAGCTCCTAATCTTAAACAAGCATTAGAAGGGAAGCGTGGTAAAGATTATAAGACACTGTTACAAGAATTTGTACAACGTGATGGTGATAAACATATAGTGTATAGTCTTATCAGTGAGTCTGGTCCTGATCATGCTAAGACTTTTATGATGGAGGTATCCATCGATGGGATTACCTATGAGGCAGGTACTGGTAAAAGTAAAAAAATAGCAGAACAACATGCAGCACAATTGACATTAGAACGGTTAATGGCTGCTATATAATAAGCGCCGCAAGGCGCTTTTTATATAGGAACTATTAATATGAGAACATTAAAATCGAAATGTATGTAATTAGAATCGTAAATAAGAATAGGGAGGAGGTATATTCATGAAATATGGTATGATTCCATTTTTTATCCCTCATGTGGGCTGTCCTCATGTGTGTACATTTTGTAATCAATCTCGTATTACAGAAATATCAGGCATAGGGTATTTGACTCCCGCATATATTACATCGACCATTAGAGATTATGTAGGCGAGTCTAGAGCGGATAAATATTGGGAGGTTTGTTTTTATGGAGGCTCCTTTTCCTCTATTGATCAAGAATTACAAAAACAATTATTAGCACCTGCGAATGAAGCGCTACAAGCGGGTATTATAGATGGTATTCGTTGTTCTACAAGGCCTGATGCCGTAAGTGATGGACAATTAGAATTACTGCGTTCATTTGGTATGAAGACCATAGAACTCGGCGTACAATCGATGGATGATACCGTACTATCTTTAGCTAAACGCGGTCATACCTCTGATGATGTAAAATTGGCTGTTAAACAATTAAGAAAGTTTGGATTTACCGTAGGACTACAACTGTTGCCGGGGCTTTTAGGCGATTCATGGGAAACGATAATACAAACAGCTGTTGAAATAACTGCATTGCAGCCTGATTTTGTACGTATTTATCCCGTTCTCGTCATAGATCATACGGAATTGGCGGAACAATATAAGTCAGGTATATATGAGCCATTATCATTGGAATTAGCATTACAGTATTGTGCATTTTTAAAGACTTGGTTTGAATCGCATCATATTACTGTTATTCGGACTGGATTGCAAAGCACTGAAGAACTCGATACAGGTACTAGTCTATTGGCAGGTCCTTATGAGCCTGCCATGGGAGAACTAGTGACTAATGAGCAGTGGAAGCAGCGCATAGCATATTGTATCGATGAGCATACAGAATATTTTAGAAATCTAATTCGTACCATTACGATATCCTATCCACGATGTCTTACGTCTAAGGTAAGGGGATTAAAAAAACGCAATGTTACATATTTCGAACGAGCATATGAACATATAGCTTTCACATGGCGAGAAAATAATGATATTGATACAGTACAATGCAGTATAGATGGCATGGTATATGTGGTATAATTAAAGATATGATTTAATGGGGTTATACTAAGAAAGGAGGCAGTCATGCAATTACTGCGGCTAGAATTAAAAGGATTTAAATCCTTTGCTGATAAAACAGTTGTAAAATTCTCCCCAGGGATGACTGCCGTTATTGGTCCTAACGGGAGTGGTAAAAGTAATATTACGGATGCTATGAAATGGGTTCTAGGGGAATCCAATGTGCGTAATTTACGGGGCCAACGTGCAGAGGATATCATTTTCTCAGGCACAGAAAAACGAAAACCGATGAGTGCTGCTGAGGTTACCCTTGTATTTGATAATGCAGATGGTCAACTCGATGTGGATATGCAAGAGGTAGCCATTACACGTCGTATCTATCGGACAGGTGAAAGTGAGTTCCTCATTAATAAACGGACCTGCCGTCTAAAGGATATTCACTTGTTATTAGCTGATACAGGCCTTGGCAAAGATTCGATGGCTATCATTGGGCAAAATCGTATCGATGCTATTCTTAATAGTAAACCAGAAGAACGGCGCCTTATATTTGAGGACGTTGCAGGCATTTCTCGTTTTAAAATTAATAAAGAGGATGCATTGCGTCGTATTGCGAGCACAGACCGGAATATGGAACGCGTTCGCGATATTATGGCGACCATTGAGGAACAATTAGGCCCTCTGGCAGAAAAAGCGGAAACGACAAAAAAATATATGGCATTAAGCCGTAGTAAACGCGAATATGATGGTGTTATCGGCTTTCACAATTATAAGACGGCTGATAGATTATTAACCCGTGCAGAAAATGACAATATTGCATTGAAGGATGAGGAAATTGAGCTACAAACGCAATTATCTACCCTCGATGCACGACGTCATACATTACAAGCTGAAAATGCAAAGGATCAAGAACAATTAAAATCTTGGGAAGCACAGTTTAGCGAAAAACAACGGGAAGAAGAACGCATCAATGGTACTGTAACACTACTAGAAGAACAGTTGCGTACAACTAAGCGCGAAGTAGAAGATACGTCTCTGCGTATTAGCGAAGCAGAAGCGTCTAAAAAGGGTGAAGAGCAGCAATTGCTTATTTTAGATCGCCTTATTGAGGATGAAACGGCTCAATTAGAATCTGAACGCACTCAATTCGTAGTTTTAGAGGAAAATTATAATAAGGCCATTGCTCAATTAGAGGCGGAACAATCATCATGGAAGTCCTTAGAAAGCGACAGACAAGCCTATCAACAGCGTCAATTAGATTTAGTTGCTAGTATTGAAACAGCGAAGGCTACATTGCGAAATTTAGAATCTCGTAAATCTGAGTCCGCTGTTCAAGTAGAAACTTTAGAAACGGAAATTAAAGAGGTTCAATCCAATTTATCGGCAGCGAAATCTGAACATGAATCCTTAGAAACTCAATTTAATGAGTTATCTAATAAACGGAAGTCCTTAGTTTATGAAGAACGGTCTGCATCAGAACGATTGCGAGAAGCTCGAAAGGCATTAAATCGCATGAGTAGCGATGTGCAAAAGGCACAGGGGCGATTAGAATTATTAGCACAATGGGCAGAACAACATGAAGGTTACTTAGAAGGAACTAAAAACATCCTTAACGGTAAGGGCCCATGGCGTGAAGCGATTAAAGGGGCGGTAGGTGATTTATTTACCGTAGATAACCGATTTACTGTTGCTATCGAAATCGCATTAGGTGGTAGTGTTAACCATGTTGTGACAACGACAGCTAAAGCCGCATCAGAAGGCGTTCAATTCCTTAAATCAATTCAAGGGGGGCGCGTTACCTTCTTGCCTATGGATTCTGTAAAAGGGCGACCTTATGATACTCCTGCATTGTCGGAAGATGGTGTCATTGGGACAGCTGTCGACTGTATTGAATTCGATGCTGCCTATAATCATATATTCCAATATTTGTTGGGCCGTACATTAGTTGTAGAAACAATGGAACGGGCTATTGCGTTACAAAAGAAATATAATCAGCAGTTACGCATCGTTACACTGACGGGTGAACAATTCCAACCAGGTGGTTCCTTAACTGGTGGTGCAACGAAGAAAAAACGCAGTTCCTTGTTAAGTCGTCGTGAAGAAGCGGCTCGTTTAGAGGCCGAATTAGCTTCTGTGGAAGAGCGTACAGCCAAACTGGAACAACAAATTAAAGATGAAGAAAATCGTATTGAACGGGCGCAACGTGAGCGAAGTGTGTTGGATGAACAATTTCAACACACCAAT
Organism: Veillonella sp. ICM51a; assembly: GCF_000524355.1. Taxonomy (NCBI): domain Bacteria; kingdom Bacillati; phylum Bacillota; class Negativicutes; order Veillonellales; family Veillonellaceae; genus Veillonella; species Veillonella sp. ICM51a. The sequence goes on along the minus strand of NZ_JAPX01000046.1, from coordinate 20,510 downwards.
CTTTTGTTCTCAGCCAGTCAAACGAAGATTCAGAACATTGAAAATCAATTAGAACGTAAAAAGCGTGTGCTTCATGATGAACAGGAACGTATCGTTCAAATTGACGTGGACATGGGACAAACAAAACATGTGCTTTCACAATCTGAATCGGAATTGGCAGCGTTACATAATTCACCTGAACAACAAGGTGATCAATCGGCAATTATGGAACGATTAAGTACGCTGCAAAAGGCACAGCAAGAGGCATATGAAGCTTTTACAGCCTCTAGATTGTTTTGTGAACGTTTAGAAAGCACTATAGAAGAACGTAAGGTACAACAAGAGCAACGAAAGCAAAATTTGGAAACCATAGCATCTCGCTTAGAACCTCTCATGGAGTTATTACACTCTAGTGAAGAGCGTTTGAATGTTGTGATTCCTGAACAAATTCGAGTTGCTAATGAGTCTCTTGAAGCGATTCGTGAAGAGGTTGAAAAATTTCGTGCTTTACGTGATGAAGCGTATCAATCGACTGCTGGTGCACGGGAGGAGATTGAATCAATTTTAGCTGAACAAGACCGACTCAACCAGCGGTATAAGGTGGTTCAAAATCGTCTAGTTGAAGCAGAAGGTAAATTGACGCGTTATCGCATGGATTGTGATCGTGCTGTAGAGGATTTGAATGAATTAGGCTATTCATTGGAAGATGCACAGCATATAAATATTGTCGGCTCTGTGAATGATTGGAAAATGGAACAAGCTCGTTTAATGGCGGAAATTGCAGAACTTGGATCTGTAAATCCTAATGCTGTAGAAGAGTATGAAGAGACGAAAACTCGGTATGATTTCTTATCGAATCAATTAGCAGATCTCGATACGGCAAAAGAGCAATTACAGGCGGTTATCGCTGAAATGGATAAGGCCATGAGCACGCAACTCTATGATGTATTAGAGGTGGTAGGTAAGCAGTTCCAACATGTATTCAGTCAATTATTTGGTGGTGGCACGGCTCAAATCGTACTTACCGACCCAGAAAATATCTTGACTGGTGGGATTGATTTCTACATCCAACCACCAGGGAAAAAGCGTCAGCAATTGACGTTGCTATCTGGTGGAGAACGAGCACTCACAGTTATTGCCTTATTGTTCTCGTTCCTCGACTATCGTCCGGCTCCATTCTGTGTGCTTGACGAAGTTGATGCTGCTTTGGATGAAGCAAATGTAGAGCGATTTAGTTCTTATTTGAATCGGGTAAATAAGGAAACACAGTTTATCGTCGTATCACATCGTAAGAAAACGATGGAAGCTGCCGAAGTATTACAAGGGGTTACCATGGTGGAACGCGGTGTATCTCGATTGTTAACGGTTTCATTTGAAGATGTGAAGGAGGATCTAGCATAATGGCATTCGGATTCTTTAATAAAATTAAAGAGGGCTTAGAAAAAACTCGTAAGTCCTTTGTAAAAAATGTAGAAACAGTGATCATTGGTTATGCAGAAATCGATGATGATTTTCTTGATGATTTAGAAGCGGTCATGCTCACTAGCGATTTAGGTCCTAAGACTACAGAGTATTTGATGAAGGAAATCCGTCGTGGTGTTACAGAAGGTGTTATTAACAATACTGGTGATGTAATGCCATTCATGGAAGACCGCATCACAGAAATGTTAGTTGACCAAGAGGATGAAATCACACTTCACCACCCAGAGGTTATCTTGGTTGTTGGTGTTAATGGTGTGGGTAAGACTACAACTATTGCTAAATTGGCAAACTACTATACTAAGGAAGGTAAAAAGGTTATCATCGCTGCTGGAGATACATTCCGTGCGGCGGCGGCGGACCAATTATCTATCTGGGCTGACCGCGTAGGCGTACCTATCGTAAAACATAAGGAAGGTGCGGACCCTGCTGCCGTTGTATATGATGCGATGGAAGCCGCAAAGGCTCGTAATGCAGACATGGTAATTGTCGATACGGCTGGTCGTCTTCATACAAAAGTAAATCTTATGGAAGAACTTAAAAAAATGGGCCGCGTAGCGAACAATCATGTAGAGGGTGCTCCGCATCAAACATTGCTCGTTCTCGATGGCACTACAGGTCAAAATGCGGTAAGCCAAGCTAAATTATTTGGTCAAGCCGTACCTGTTAATGGTATTGTAGTTACTAAATTAGATGGTACTGCGAAAGGTGGCGTAGTTATTTCTATTAAAGAAGAACTAGGCGTACCTGTACGTTGGATTGGCGTTGGTGAAGGCATGGATGATTTACGTCCATTTAATGCAAAAGAATTTGCCAATGCACTATTTAATAAAGGAATGATTCAAGGTGACAAATAAATATAACCGGGAATTCTTACTTGAATATGTAGAATCTGAAAATAAAAAAAATGAATGTAATGTAAGCCTAGAAAACATGGAAAAAATCGTTAGCTTAATCGAGTATTTCGGTATTGAATTATATCGTCCTATTACGAGATTACTACTTTCAAACTGGGAAGAAATTACAGATCGTATTAATAACTATACTGAATCAGATTGGATGATGGCCGATGAAATTCAAAAGACCACGCCTACATTAGATCGCTTCTCCATTGCTATGCTCATCGAAGTGTTAGAAGGTGAGGATACATTGAACCAAGCTGAAAATGCAGGTCGTCGTTTGTCAGAGGAAGAACTCAAGGCTATCCGTAAACATCAGGATGAACAGTAATGAAACATAATAGCTATAACTATGAAGGGGGCCAACCATTTAAAGTGGAGGCGCCCTTTACGCCTACTGGGGACCAACCTACAGCCATTCAATCTCTTACAGACGGGATTGAGCGTGGCGAATGGGCTCAAGTTCTATTAGGTGCGACTGGTACAGGAAAAACCTTTACCATGGCAAAGGTCATCGAGGCGGTTCAGAAACCGACCTTGATTATCGCCCATAATAAAACATTGGCTGCTCAACTTTGCAGCGAGTTTAAAAGTTTCTTCCCTAATAATGCGGTAGAATACTTTGTATCTTACTACGATTTTTATCAACCAGAAGCGTATATCCCTTCTAGCGATACGTACATCGAGAAGGATGCATCTATTAATGATGAAATCGATAAATTGCGCCATAGTGCTACCATGAGTTTATTTGAGCGCCGAGACGTTATCATCGTTGCTTCTGTTAGCTGTATTTATGGCTTAGGTGATCCGGAGGACTATTCTGATCTCGTATTGTCCTTGCGATTAGGTCAGACGAAATCTCGTGATGAAATTCTGTCTAAACTCGTAGATATCCAATATACGCGTAATGATATGAATTTTATTCGCGGTACCTTCCGCGTACAAGGGGACACCATAGAAATTTTCCCTGCTGCCTATAGTGAAAGAGCCATTCGGGTGGAACTATTCGGCGATGAAATCGACCGTCTTGTTGAGGTGGATGCATTAACGGGAGAAGTCATTGCAGAGCGCAAACATGTTGCGGTCTATCCTGCATCTCACTATGTTACAACAAAAGAAAAAATGAAAATTGCAGTAGAGCGAATTGAGGCAGAACTTGATGAGCAGTTGGCAAAACTGAAAGCAGAAGATCGTCTGCTCGAGGCGCAACGTCTTGAACAGCGCACCCGTTATGATATAGAAATGATGCAAGAAATGGGCTACTGCTCAGGCATCGAAAACTATTCCCGCCATATGTCGGAGCGTAAAGCAGGGGAAGCACCATATACATTGATTGATTATTTCCCTGATGATTTCCTCATCATGGTAGATGAATCTCATGTAACCATTCCACAGGTTCGTGCCATGTACAATGGGGATAGAGCGCGTAAAGAATCTCTTATCGAATATGGCTTCCGTTTGCCGTCAGCTCTCGACAATCGACCATTGAAATTCGATGAGTTTGTAGAACGAATCAATCAAATCGTGTATGTATCAGCAACGCCAGGACCGTATGAAATGGAAGTAGAAACGAATGTAGCAGAGCAAATCATTCGTCCTACAGGGCTACTCGATCCATCCATTGAAATTCGTCCTATTAAGGGGCAAATGGATGATTTACTCGGTGAGATTCATAAGCGTGCCGCTAAGAATGAACGGGTTCTCGTTACGACATTGACGAAGAAGATGGCTGAAGATTTAACGGAATTCTTGAAGGAAATGGGTGTTCGTGTTCGTTACCTTCACTCGGATATCGTTACCATCGAGCGGGCCGAAATCATCCGTGATTTGCGGGCCGGTGTATTCGATGTATTGGTCGGTATCAACTTGCTCCGCGAAGGCCTCGATATGCCAGAGGTTTCCTTGGTGGCTATTTTAGATGCAGATAAGGAAGGTTTCTTACGCTCTGATACAGCTATGATTCAAACTATCGGTCGTGCAGCGCGTAATGTGAATGGTCATGTTATTATGTATGCTGACCGTGTAACCGGTTCTATGCAACGCGCTATGGACGAAACAGATCGTCGTCGTGCAGTACAAGAGGCATATAATATTGAACATCATATTACGCCAAAATCTGTATCTAAAGATGTGAAAGAGCTTATTGAGCTCACTAAAATTGAAGAAGATATGGTTACCGATGGCAAAGGGCTTTCACCAAAGAAGGGGAAAAAGAAGTCCTCTGCAGCTGGTATGGACCATGGCCACGAACCATATGCTCAAGATGCAGATGCTACTAAGGTAGCAGAGATTACGGCGGAAGAACTATATAACAAGATTGAAGAGCTTGACCGTCAAATGAAGGCGGCTGCTAAACAGTTGGAATTTGAAAAGGCTGCCAAATTACGTGACCAATTGGGCGAACTTCGTCAACAATGGTCCGCTATGCATAGTGTCGGTGACAGTAAGTTAAAAAAACCACGAAAAAATTCTAAGAAACAATCACCAAAAAGTAAAAAGGTACATATATGAAAGATCAATTGATTGTAAAAGGTGCACGTCAGCATAACCTTAAAAATATAGATATTTCACTACCGCGAGACAAGTTCATTGTCTTAACTGGTTTAAGTGGATCCGGTAAATCGTCTCTTGCTTTCGATACGATTTACGCAGAAGGTCAACGACGGTATGTAGAATCACTGTCGGCCTATGCTCGTCAATTTTTAGGACAAATGGATAAGCCTGATGTAGATTATATTGAAGGTTTATCTCCAGCCATTTCTATCGACCAAAAGACTACAAGTCGAAATCCTCGTTCTACAGTTGGTACGGTGACGGAGATTTACGACTATTTACGTCTATTATTTGCCCGCGTTGGACATGCTCATTGTCCAGAGTGTGGTAAACCCATTACACAACAAACGATTCAACAAATGACGGATGATGTGATGAGTTTTTCTGAAGGGACAAAGATTTTAATCTTAGCACCTATGATTCAAGGAAAAAAAGGGGAACATAAATCCGTCTTTGAACAACTGCGAAAAGAGGGTTTTGTCCGTGCTCGCGTTGATGGTGTGGTACGTACGATGGATGAGGATATTGTATTAGAGAAAAATAAAAAACATTCCATCGATATTCTTGTAGATCGTCTCGTTGTCAAAGAAGGCATTGAATCCCGGTTAGCAGACTCTATGGAGACTGCATCTAAATGGGCAGAAGGTATCGTTATTGTTCAAGAAGTAGATGGCCCAGAGCATATGTATAGTCAAAACTTTGCATGCCCTGATTGTCATATTTCATTACCAAAAATTGAGCCCCGTATGTTCTCTTTCAATAGTCCCTTTGGGGCATGCCCCGCTTGTTTGGGTATTGGCTCTACCATGGAGGTTGATGAAAATCGCGTCATTCCAGATGGCTCTATTAGCTTTGCCGATGGTTGTGTACAGGCGTTAAGCTCTAATCCTAATGCATGGTTTATGCGTCAGTTAGAAGGCTTGTTGAAAGCGAATGGCTACTCTTTAGAGTCTACCTATGATGAATTACCAAAAGCATTACAGAAGAAGGTCATGTATGGTACGACGGACAAGGTGGCTTTCACCTATGAAAATATGCGTGGCGAAGAAAAGGAATTTTTCACCGAATACGAAGGTATTTTGCCGATGGTGAAACGCCGTCATAGCGAAGCATCTACCGATTCTATGCGCGAAGAATTTGAAAAATTCATGTCCATTAAACCATGTACGACCTGTCATGGCGCCCGTCTTAAACCCGAGGTATTAGCAATTACCGTAGGGGATAAGAATATTAATGAAGTAACCCAATTGACGATTAAAGAAGCGCTAGATTTCTTTAGTCACTTGCAATTAACTGACAGAGAACAAGTGATTGGGGCTCAAATTTTGAAGGAGATTAATGCACGACTTGGATTCCTCAATAATGTAGGCCTTGATTACCTTACTATGAATCGGAGTGCAGGCACCTTATCCGGTGGTGAAGCACAGCGTATTCGGTTAGCAACGCAAATTGGTTCTGGTCTTGTTGGTGTGTTGTATATTCTTGACGAGCCATCCATCGGTCTACACCAACGAGATAATGATCGACTTATCGATACCTTAAAAGGGTTGCGTGACCTTGGTAATACACTGCTCGTTGTAGAACATGATGAGGATACAATGCGCGCTGCAGATTACCTTGTAGATATTGGACCAGGTGCGGGCGAGCATGGTGGTCAAGTCGTTGCTGCAGGGACTGTAGATGAGGTTATGCAGGTGAAAGACTCCATTACCGGTCAATATTTGAGCGGCCGCAAGTTTATAGCTCTTCCTGACGAACGACGTAAACCTGGTAAAAACTGCATCGAAATTCGAGGTGCCAAAGAAAATAATCTACAAAATATTAATGTGAAATTCCCAATTGGACTATTTACAGTTGTTACAGGTGTCAGCGGTTCTGGTAAGTCTACTTTGATAAATGAAATCTTATATAAAGGGCTGGCAAATCAGCTATATCGTTCGTATCATAAGGTGGGGGCTCACAAAGAGATTCGAGGCCTAGAGCATATCGATAAAATCATCAATATTGATCAAAGCCCTATCGGTCGCACACCTCGTTCTAATCCTGCTACGTATACAGGCGTATTCGATGCGATTCGTGAATTATATAGTCAAACGCCAGAGGCTAAGATGCGTGGGTATAAGCAAGGGCGTTTTAGTTTCAATGTAAAAGGTGGCCGCTGCGAAGCTTGTCGTGGGGATGGTATCATCAAAATTGAAATGCATTTCTTGCCAGATGTGTACGTGCCTTGTGAGGTCTGCAAAGGGGCTCGCTACAACCGGGAAACACTAGAGGTTAAATATAAGGGCAAATCTATTGCAGATGTGTTAGATATGACCGTAGATGATGCAGTAGAATTCTTTAGTGCTATCCCTAAAATTTACAAGAAAATGGTAACGTTGCAAGAGGTTGGTCTTGGCTATATTCGTTTAGGCCAAGCGGCAACCACATTATCTGGTGGTGAAGCACAACGGGTTAAATTGGCCACAGAATTAGCACGTCGCAGTACAGGTAAAACATTATATATCCTTGATGAACCTACAACAGGCCTTCATGCAGAAGATATTAGAAAGCTTTTAGATGTATTGCAGAAACTGGTAGATGGTGGCGATACAGTTATCGTAATTGAGCATAATCTAGATGTTATCAAAACGGCTGATTATATTATTGATTTAGGTCCTGAAGGTGGTAACCGCGGTGGTACCATCGTGGCTACCGGTACACCGGAACAGATTGCAAAGGTGAAAGAAAGCTATACAGGAAAATTCTTAGGTCCTGTATTAGAACAGACTAATACATTTATGAATGCTGCAAAGAAAAAGAAATAATTTGTATGGCAATGCCTTGCATGGTTGCGACAATGAAGTATTAATTATAATGATATGGAGAATTGACGAAGAAAGGAGGATATATGCCGTCTGAAGAGTTATTAGAAAAGGTTAGCCATTTACCGACCACACCAGGGGTTTATTTATGGCGTGATCAATATAACCGCATCATCTATGTTGGTAAAGCGATTAATTTACGCAATCGCGTGCGATCCTATGTGCGTAATGATGCGAATCGGGCGCCTAAGGTAACGGCGATGATGAAGCGTGCCGTCGATGTAGAGATTATTCAAACAAAGACGGAAATGGAAGCCCTCATATTAGAAAATACGCTTATCAAAGAACATAAGCCGAAATACAATATTTCCCTTAAGGACGATAAAACGTATCCTTATGTTAAAATCTCTGTTCAAGAAGACTACCCTCGCGTATATATGACACGTCGCCTTGAGCGTGATGGGGCTAAATATTTTGGGCCCTTTACCGATGTAACAGCCGTTCATGTAGTCCTCAAGTTGATTCGTCAGTATTTCCCATTGCGTACCTGTAAATCGATGAAGGTAGAACGCCCTTGTTTGCAATATCATATGCACTATTGTGAAGCGCCATGCTTTCATAAGATATCAGTACCGGATTATCGTAAATATATCGATGAAATTATAGAACTCTTTGAGGGCAAACCAATCCCCTTGCTTAAAGAAATTAAGGAAAAGATGGAAGAAGCTGCGGAAGAGCTTCGATTTGAAGATGCAGCACGTTATCGAGACCAATTGACGAGCATTGAAAAAATTCAAGAAAAACAGCGGATGGTAACGCAACGTGGTGATCTAGATGTACTGGGGATAGCTGTAGATGGTCAATTGGCATGTGTACAATTACTCTTTATTCGAGGTGGCCGTCTATTAGGCCGAGAAAACTACTTCGTGCAAAATGAAGGTGACTCGGAAGAAACCATTATGACTGATTTTATTAAGCAGTACTATGGGGATACTACCTTTATTCCTAAAGAGCTATTATTGCCTATGGAAAGTTCTGAGCAACATCTATTTAAGGATTGGTTTAGTGACATGAAGGGCCAACAGGTCGATGTCCTTGTGCCTCAACGTGGCTATAAGATGGACATGATTAAAATGGCTCATGAAAATGCTGAAACATTCCTTGAAGAACGTCGCCGCCAATGGCAATACCAAATCGATAAGAGTGGAGGTGCCGTTAAGAAATTGGCGGAGGTCCTCGATTTACCTCGATTACCAGAGCGTATGGAGTGCTTTGATATTTCCCATACACAAGGCTCTGAAACCGTAGCCTCCATGGTTGTATTTGAAGGCGGCAAGCCAGCTAAGAAGGAGTATAGACGCTTTAAATTAAAGACTACACAGGGAAAGCCCGATGACTTTAAATCGATGGCAGAAATCATGGAACGCCGCTATGGTAATGAAACGGATTGGCCTATGCCAGACCTCATTATTATCGATGGTGGTAAGGGGCAGCTCAATGCATCTATACCGCTCATACGCGCTGTAGGTGTTACAGATGTGCCTGTTATATCCTTGGCAAAACGGATAGAAGAGGTCTTTGTAGAGGGGCAATCGGATAGCATCATTTTGAGTCATCATTCACCAGAGTTGCAATTATTGCAACAAATTCGTGATGAAGCCCATCGATTTGCTATTACCTATCATCGTAAATTGCGGGGCAAACGTAACTTAGAATCCGTACTCGATCACATTGATGGTATTGGTCCTAAACGACGTAAGGCTTTATGGGCTCATTTCAATAGCTTAGAGGCTATGAAAAAAGCCAGTATAGATGAATTAGCTAAGGTCGATTCTATGAACTATAAGACGGCGGAAACATTATACAATTTTTTCCGCATGTCGAATGTTGAAAAACAAGATGTATTACAAGGCAATACAATGTAATACAAAAATAGTTAATACCTTATAGTAGAAAAGCAGCACTGCTGATTATGACTTGCAGTGCTGCTTTTGTGCGTTATGCTTTTATATGTACTTGTTTGTGTTGAATATACCATGTTCGAATGGTGAATAGTATGCCTGCTACAATTACGCTAGCTAATAGGCCTATCCATACACCAAATGGGCCGTAATTTGGGTTGTTGGCAAGAATGTATGCAATAGGGAAGCAAACGCCCCAATAGGAAATGAGAGAAATATAGAATACAATTTTTACATCCTTGTAGCCCCGTAGAATACCTTGTAACGGTGTACCAATGGCATCGAAGGCGGAGAAGAAAACGCCATACCCGAGGAATCTATAAATTAGATTATATACCTCTTCATCATTTGTAAATAATGCAGATATGCTTTCCATATGAGTGAATGTGAAAGCACAAATCAAAATCGCAATGACAATGGCTAACACGCGAGAAATGTAGGAGTATTGAATAGCTTCTTTATGTCGCTTAGCACCGACTTCATAGCCTACAGCAATGGTGGAAGCCATGGCAATGCTAAGTGGTAAGCAATAGAACACGTTGGTAAAGGCAATGACCGATTGGTGAGCTGCCACGACAGCGGATCCAAAGTGCACCATCAATAGGCCGGCAATACTGAAAATGCTGGCTTCAAAAAAGATGGAAGAACCGATTGGCAAGCCGATTTGTAATTGCTCACGTATGTATTGCCATTTGGGGCGTACCCAATCTTTATAGATACGATATCCCTTTAATTTAGGATGGAAGAGCACCATCGCACTAAATAAAATAAAGTTTGTCCAACATGCTCCGGCAATACCATAACCAGCACCGACACCACCAATTTCAGGCAATCCGAAGTGCCCAAATATCAGTGAGTAGTTTAAGAATACATTCACTATAAAACTCGTTACTACAATGGCCATAGAATAGTGAGTTAACCCGTGGGAATCAACGGTGTTACGCAATGTATTAACCCATAACAGAGGGAATAGGCCAAGTGCGAAAGCTTTCAAATAATTGATACAAACAGTCGTAGCAGCAGGTTCTAAGTTAAGGAAATTTAGTAATGGTACTAATCCGAAAACACCGATTAATAATATAATAAGTGCTAGGGTTGTTGCAATATAAAACCCTTGGTAGACGATGGTAGGTATACTATCTGTTTTCTTGGCTCCTAATAGCTGTGCAATGATCGGGGTGATACCCATTAGGGTCCCTTGTGCAAAGATATAGAATAATAACCATAGATTGTACCCTGTAGCAACCCCAGCTAAATCAATTGTACTATATTGTCCTGTTAAGAAGATGGCGATAAATGTGCCCCCTACAAGAGAAAATTGGGTGATGCACATAGGAGTAAATAGTTTAATGAACAACCATAATTTTTGTAGTATGGAATATGTTTGATACATAATGACCTCCTAAATTGATGATATATTTTAACATAGTCTATCTATTATGGCTAGGTGTATTAAAAACTATAGAATATAGTTATATACATGTATTCGTATTACGAATAGATGGATACATTACAGTATTGTACAAGGTAGATGCTCTTTAGTATAATAAGTACATTAAATATTTTCGTTATAGGAGGTACGAATTGGACATTGTATCTGTTCAAGGTTTGTTGGCAATGTTACAAATCATTGTCATCGATATTCTGTTGGCCGGCGATAATGCCATTGTGATTGGCATGGCTGCACGAAATTTACCGGCTCATTTACAAAAGAAAGCCATTTTCTGGGGCACAGCAGGTGCTATCATTTTACGTCTCGTTATGGCATTCCTCTTCGTTGAGGCTTTAAATACAATTCCAGCGCTTCGTTTGGTAGGTGGTATCCTTTTATTATGGATTGGGTACAAGCTCGTTGCTGATGATGACAGTGAGCATAATATCGAGGCCAAGGATAGTTTGCGAGCTGCCATCATGACGATTGTCATTGCTGACGGTATCATGGGTATCGATAATGTAATCGGTGTAGTAGGCGCTGCAGGTGGCCACATGACAATGGTTGCTATTGGTATGCTTATTACGGTGCCTATCATCGTGTATGGTAGTACATTATTTGTGAAAGTCATCGAGCGTTTCCCAATTATTCTCTACGTGGGTGGTGGTATCCTAGGATGGGTCGGCGCTGGCATGAGTGTGGAAGATACATTAATTGCTCATACAGTTGAACCGTATGCGCTGTATATTAAAATAGCTGCCGTTATCCTTGTAGTAGGTGCATCTTTAGTAGTAAAACAACTTAAAAAATAATTGGAATGTATAATATCTCTTCTCTTTTTTACAGGAGGAGAGATATTTTTTTGCAGTAGATTATGAAAGATATTAAAGCATTTGTTTTAGATGAGAAAATACATAAAATATGGTATAGTTAAGGGATAGTTATAGAATTAATTATAGTTGAGGTGCATATAATGGAATTTTTAGAAGCGGCCACGTGGGTTACGATTGGCAAAATTATATTGATAGATATTTTATTAGCCGGAGATAATGCTGTAGTTATCGGTATGGCAGCCGGTAAATTAGCCCCAGAACTTCAAAAGAAAGCCGTTATATGGGGGACGGCAGGTGCCATTTTAATGCGCCTTCTGTTTGCCACCGTTTTGGTAGAAGCGTTAACCTTGATTCCTCTCGTTCATTTAGGCGGTGGACTTGTGCTCATATGGATTGCCATTCAGCTTTTAAAAGGCGATGATGAAGAGGCTCATATTGAAGCTAAAAACTCCTTAATGGGTGCTATCTGGACGATTATCGTTGCCGACGCTATGATGAGTATCGATAATGTCATCGGTGTTGTGGGCGCTGCAAAAGGTCATTTAGAGCTTGTTATCGTTGGTATGCTAATTACGGTACCTATCATCGTATTTTGTTCTACACTATTCGCTCGTATTATTAACAAATTCCCAGCCATTCTTTGGGCTGGCGGTGCACTACTTGGATGGGTTGCCGGTGAAATGATCGTAGAAGATCCACTTCTTTTACCATATATTCAAGGGGAAGAATTACTCGTTAAATTTGGTGCGGTATTCTTTGTACTCATCGTGACTGGTATCATTAAAATTTGGAAGAAAAGAGACGCGTAATGAACGGTACAGGTCGTACATCTCGTAAACATAAATCTAAAGGTAGACAACAACATACAGGTGGAAAACTTTCTAAAAAACAACAGGCCATTCTAAATGCGCCTGTTAAACTTGGTGAGGAGGTTTTGGTAATCATTCACGGTATTGGCAGTAGTGGAGAAGGTGTAGGTCGCGTAGATGATTTTACTGTCTTTGTTCCCTTTGCATTGCCTGGAGAAACGGTGAAAGTATCTATTAATATGGTGAAAAAGACCTATGCTACAGGCAAGTTAATAGATATTGTAACACCAGCTTCTAATCGTATAGAGCCAACTTGTGAACTCTATGGCGTATGTGGTGGTTGTCAATTACAACACATTACCTACGAAGGGCAGCTTTCACTAAAAACACAAAAGGTGAAGGATGTTATTGAACGAATTGGTCACCAAAATCCTAATCTTGTAAAACCTGCACTAGGACCAAAAGAACCTTGGGCGTATCGAAACAAGATGCAAATGCCTGTAGGGGGTGCTAGAGGCGACATTCAAATGGGGTTCTATGCGATGGGGTCTCACGATATCGTACAGGGGACGAATTGTCCTATCCAGGATGATGGAAATAATACTATTGCACAAGTTTGTTATGATATTGCAAAAGATTTAGACATTGAGCCCTATGATGAACACACAGGAAAGGGCGTATTGCGCCATGTTATCGGACGTATCGGTCAATCCGGATGGATGGTCATTCTCGTAACTGCTACTGAACATTTACCGCATCAAGAAGCATGGGTTAAAAACATAACCAATCGTATACCACAAGTGGAAACCATCGTTCATAATGTGAATGGTAAACGAACCAATGTCATTTTAGGTCCTACTAATCATGTTATCTATGGAGATGGTACAATCACTGATCATATTAAGGACCTACGATTTAATTTATCGCCACATTCATTCTTCCAAGTGAATCCAGAACAAACTACGGTGCTTTATGATCAAGCGTTAGCTTATGCGGACCTAAAAGGTGATGAAACTGTTATCGATGCGTACTGTGGTACAGGTACCATCTCATTATTTCTAGCTCATAAAGCTAAACATGTTATCGGCATTGAAATCGTAGAGCCAGCCATTATCAATGCTCGTGAAAATGCCCGAAATAATGGCTATGACAATACTGAATTCATCGTCGCTGATGCGGCCGTAGAAATGCCAAAACTCTATAAAGCCGGCGTACGACCAGACGTCATCGTATTCGATCCAATTCGCGCAGGCTGTAAAGAAGAAGTACTAACCTCTGCAGCTGGCATGGAACCAAAACGCATTGTCTACGTATCCTGTAACCCAGCTACCATGGCGCGAGATATTGAAATATTGACACACTATGGCTATGAACTAAAAGAAGTACAACCTGTAGATATGTTCCCTATGACCGCTCATGTTGAGTGCGTAAGTCTGTTGGTAAAAACACAGAATTTAAAATGAGCAAAACTTTAGTAAATATAGGTCTTTTAGAGAGTTGATGTGGCTAAAATTTGAAGTGGGAAAATGGGCTTGAAACTGCATGAAATAATCGGGGACAAGTATTACCCTTAAAAGATAATAGGTATAGGATTGACATCTTGTAGTAATTTAGAGTGCTTTTTGCATTATTGATAAAATGCACCAATTGATACATAAAATTTGACAAAAAGAGTTTGATAAGGTATTATTGTATTATAAAGAGGTGATACAATGAATCCTTATTATAATCAGAACTACACAAAAGATGAGATAGAGGTAGTTTTAGATAAAATTAAAAGTTGTGTGGGAAATGATAAGTATACAATAGCTTTAAATGAGAATAGGCAGGAAAATATAGATTTTATTAATGAATACAACATTCGCAGCAATAAACAAAAAAATATTTTATTACAATTGGAGGTAGAAGATTTTTGTCATACTTTGCAGAATACAAAATTAGGGTATGAGTATGAGGTATTGTATGTTTTTGTACCTCAAGTGCAATTATTTAATGCTGATGGCGTAGAAGAAGTTGTTGAAGTTTACACAAAGTTTAATCTTATTGATATGCCTAATGGATGTAGGACAGTAATAATTTCTTTTCATAAACGAAATAAGCCAATAGATTATCTATTTAGGTAAAGAAAGTTTGAAAGGAGACAGTATTATGACTGAAAAAAAAGTATTTTGTGAAGAATGCAGAAATGATGTGGAATTTTCTGTTATGAATAAGCAGTTGGAAGGCACAATTAAAGGTGAGACATATAGTTATCCTGGTAAAGTTGCGCATTGTGCTGACTGTAATTCAGCAATTTATGTAGACGAAATAAATGATTTTAATTTAAAAGCTTTATATGATAAATATAGGGAAGAACATGGGATTGTCTCATTAGAAATAATTTTAAAGATACCAGAGAAATATGAAATAGGAAAGAGACCATTGTCATTATTGTTGGGTTGGGGAGAGCAAACGTTTTCTCGCTACTGCGATGGGGATATTCCAACAAAGCAGTACTCAGACGTATTAAAAAAAATCTATGATGATCCTAAGTATTATGAAGGCATTTTAGAAGCAAATAAAGGAAATTTAAAAACAGATTATACTTATAGAAAAAGTAAAAAGGCTGTTGAAGAACTTCTTATGAATGTTGTCTGCAAATCGACTAAAATAGATTTAGCAATCGAATATTTATTAGATCAGTGTGAAGATATTACTCCGTTAGCATTACAAAAAGCTTTGTATTATATTCAGGGATTTTATTATGCGTTTTATAAAACATTCCTGTTTAGCGAAGATTGTCAGGCTTGGGTGCATGGCCCTGTTTATAGAGATATTTATTTTAGATATCGAGATTATAAATTCGACCCTATAGAATATAATAATGGGTTTGATGCGACAGTTTTTTCGGCAGCAGAAAAAGCAGTTTTAGAAAGCGTGGTTAAGCATATTTGTTGCTATAGTGGAAAGGTGCTAGAAAAATTTACGCATTCAGAAACACCATGGCTATCTACTAGGGGGAATCTTTTAGAATCAGAATTATCAGATAAAATAATAGATAAAACTGATATTGGAGACTATTTTGATAGTGTAAAAGAAAAATATAATATGATTAATCCTAATGATATTAAAGAATATACTCAGACTATGTTTCGGCAAATATAGGTAGTGGTTTGGGAAGACGTTTAATTTTATTATTAGAGAAGATTAAAAATAGATTTCCTCCGATAGTGAATATAAAGAGGAAATCTATTTTACGTGTTTTTGTAAAGTAAAAGTAGGAAATGTCTGTGGAAGGGCCTTCTTGTCTACAAAATGTAGATAAGATTTTATGAACTTACGTTTAGTTCACAATACAATATTGCTTTAAGAACAGTAGCATTGGAAAAACTGCGTTGTACTTTTAAGTGTAAATGTCAATATAAGAATGTACAATTTTGACGATGTACAATGTACAGTTATTCCTTCTGTTGCATATGGTTTCGTAACCGGTATGAATCTCCAGTTATGCTAATCACATGTGCATGGTGAAGTAATCGATCAACAATAGCATTAGCTACTCGCTCATCATGTAAAATGGTAGCCCACTCATCAAAATTAATGTTAGACGTTACGATGGTACTTTTCTTTTCGTACCGTCTATCAATAATTTGAAATAGTAAGTTAGCATCACCTGGTTGTAACGGTAAATAGCCAATTTCATCAATGATGAGTAATTGGTAGCGTGCATAATGCTTGAGCCGAGTTTCTAATCGTCCTTCATCTTTTGCACTCTTAAGGTTTTGAATTAAATCATGGCATTTAATAAAATAGGTGCTTCGTCTGTTACGAGAGCTTTCAATACCTAGTGATGTAGCTAAATGTGTTTTCCCAACTCCGCTAGAGCCAAGAAATACAATGTTTTCAGCTTGTTCCATGAATCCTAATGATGCTAAATCCTTAATTTGCATTTCGTTAATTTGTGGTTGAAATGAAAATTCAAAATCAGCTAGTGTTTTCAAATGAGGAAAATTACTAATTTTCACCATATGGTTAATTACGTTTTGTCGTTTAATATCAACTTCGTAATCACTCAGCTTCAATAACCACTCAATATGAGATAAGCTCTGTGTATTAGCTAATTCAATTGTTTCATCTAGGTGTAACATGCATTGTTTTAGTTTTAGATATGCTAGATTATCTTGTAAGCGTTGGTAATTAGTCTGTAGTGTCATAGATAGCTCCTATCTTTTCCAAATTAGATTTTGCTTTAGCTTTCACATCTTCAGAACTTAGATAAGGAATTGTTTTCTGCAATTGTGCCTCATAATGAGAAGGCAAATAGTTAACCTTCTTATCACTTAATGGGTGCTGTGCAATCAATTCTGTGCTATCATATATGTATAGCATCTTATCTATGGTCTTTAAGGTCATAGATTTGGCCACATATCCTGGTGGTACAGAATAGTGGCTACCACGAAAGCTAATGAGATTACTTGCTGAAACCTTAGCTTTTGGGTGATCTATGCGGTAGGAATCTCTTATCACTTTTGTTGGAAGTGGGGTAAGAGATTCCTTTTCTTTTTCAAGCAGTGCAGACGGTATTTGTCTTGTAGCTTGAGAAATCGCTAGATTACTACGTAAAATAATTTTTTGAATCTGTTCTTCCACTTCTTGTATTGTTAATTTTCCTTGGTACGCATGAATTTCATCTAGAATTTTCATTTGGCTTTCTACTTTGCCTTTCGTTTGTGGTCGGCGAGCAATACACGGCTTAAATGTAAAGCTAAAGTCACTTGAAAAATGTTCTGCTTTAGTATGAAGCTGTCCTTTTGTTCCAGCTAGTCTCGGTTGTACTATCACGGTTTTCATATTATCTGTTAATAGTACATGTGGAACACCTTGTAATTGTTCAAAGAATTCTACCAATGTATCTTGTAGTGTTTCAGTAGTTCTATCGAAAGTGACTTTTGCTAATTTGTATCGAGAATAGCCTAATGTCATTAGTAATATATTAAAAGTTATATGTATTCCATCATGCAATAAGAATTTAATATTCTCTTTCCAATCAACTTGAGCCTGTTCAGCTTGTGCGGTTTCAAAGCGTATCGTATGCTGCGTACTAGGCGATGTATATTTCCTATCAAAATAAGATTGAAATACTGGTATCTTTGAAATATAACCACGAAATATAGAATAAGCAGCTGTGAGTCCATGGTTATCTACTAAGTATTACCACAGAACACGCTTGTAATAAAACTGTTGGGGCGTATCTTCAGATAATAAAGTCTGTATTATGTCATAAAATTTATCAATCATAGATGGTTTATGACGATGTGGATCAGGCGTGCCATTTTCATAATGAGATTTTATGCTGCGTCTATCATAGTCTAATTCACGACCTAGTAAACTATAATTAGGTTTCAAATTGCAAGCCTCCAGAATGTCTCTTAATATTGGTAAATCTAATAATGATGTTACAGTAAATAAACTATTAATTCCGTATACGTATTGCATGTTGTTACCACCTCAACTATAGTATCGGTGATATAATCAAAATTGTACATTCGTATATCATCATTTTTATACATTCTCAGAGTATTATTTACACGTATCGAGTCTTATGAGATATTTAAAAAGCAAAAGTAGCCTCATGATATTCGATAAACACGCAAATTTAAAATATAAGTATGGAAATAGACATTTCTGGTGTAGAGGATATTATGTGGATACAGTGGGAAGATACGAAGGAGCGATAAAAGAGTATATTCGCAATCAATTACAAGAAGATATAGCACAAGATACATTAAACTTTAAAGAATATACCGACCCGTTTACGGGTGAGCCGGTAAAATAGGCAAAATAAAAGCCCCCGAGTAGGGGGCAGCCAGTGGTAATAGAGTGGTTGTCAGATTATTCAAAGCCCTCTTTAGAGGGCCACCACTAGAGAAAGACCCTTATAGGGTCAGAGCAAACCACCCGTTCTACGGGTGGTTATGATTGAAAGAGAAGCCATCGTTTTATGAAAACCTTTTAAAGCACTATTTAATTTTGTTGACGTTAAATATTTTTAAATGTTCTGGCAGGGTAGGTGAACCATCAGCTGATTTTACCTCTACACGAATATGCATTGTTGTGTTGAACTGAGGATACATATTTTTACATTCCGCACAAAGTTGATTGATGCGAAGAAAGAGGTTTTGAATATCATGATTGTGGACCGCATCATATGGAATAGTGAGGCTGAAACTCCAAGCATCTTCTCCGAAAAGGTATCTCCTATAAGATACATAGTTTAATTCTTCATCGGTGAGATATTTTTGAAATAAAGGGTATATGGTTACCAACGGAATATTTGTATAAATGAATTTATCTGTAATAGGGAGGCCGCCACCATCGTAATTTACATTTTCTTCCTGTATTAAAATAGGTAGATTTGGATAGGCGTCGAAGGTTGCGGTCCAGGTGTGGTTAATGTGTTTTTCTATGGTGTAAGGCATATGAGGGTAGTTTTGAGATATATATTCTTTTACTTCCTCAGTAGAATAGTGTGTGAATAGGTGGCATCCAGATGTGGTGAGTAGTATAGCGAGAAACACCATAGTTGTAAAGGCTTTATGCTGTATTTTCATTTCAATGGATCTCCTTCGATTATAAAGGCGTATTCATTACAATAGTATTATACTTAACATAATTTCTTTATTAATATTGGGATAAGCGGAATATTTTTCTGTACTCTTCCGGTGCATCAGAACCATCAGATGGTTTTATGATGACTCTAATATATATTTTTTCTTTGAAATCTGGATATGTTGCAGCATATTCTTTGCAGAATTGATCCATTCGATTGTAAAAATTTGTTACATCATGGTTTTCTATGGCTGAATAAGGAATTGGCATTTCAATATACAAAGTAGATGTATCGTATGTAGCATAGGATAATTCTTCTGTTGTTAGATAGTTTTTCATTAATGGGAATGCGGTTATTAATGGAATATTGGTTATCAGTACTCGGTCGACTTGTGGCACTACAGGTGCAGAGGTGTGTATGCCTTCAGATATTTCAATGGGCATTTGTGGATATTTGTCAAAGGTGACTTGCCATGTATTGCCCCATCGTGATTCTAGGTGATAGGTTAGATTAGGATAGTTCTTATTTATATATTGTTGTACCTCATCCTCACTATAATGTGAGAGGAGATGACAACCCGTTGTTAGTATGAGTGAGACGATAATCAGCGGCAATAATATAAATCGTTTTAGGGCAAATAGTTTCATTGTATATTCCTTTTATACTACTTTAGAAAGCCCAGTAAATCATAATTACTTTACAGGCATTGTTTAATTTATTAGCGGAATTTTGGAGTACATTATTTTAATTATATTATACCTAAATTATATGTTTACTCATATAGTTGATTGTAAATGATACTCTAAGAATGTACAAAAATGATGATATAAGAATGTACAATTTTAATTGTATCACCGATACTATAGTTGAGGTGATAACAACATGCAATACGTATACGCTATTAACAGTTCATTTACTGTAACATCATTATTAGACTTACCATTATTAAGAGACATTCTGGAGGGTTTGCAATTTGAAACCTAATTATAGTTTACTAGGTCGTGAATTAGACTATGATAGACGCAGCATAAAATCTCATTATGAAAATGGCACGCCTGATCCACATCGTCATAAACCATCTATGATTGATAAATTTTATGACATAATACAGACTTTATTATCTGAAGATACGCCCCAACAGTTTTATTACAAGCGTGTTCTGTGGCAATACT